>JAJZYI010000283.1 GCA_021798135.1 Actinomycetes bacterium
CGTCGCGGCCGGGCTGCACCGCCACCACGGTGACGCGGCGCTGGCGCCGCGTCCCGTTGGTGGTCACGGTGTTGTTGGCGAAGCGGCAGTCGACCCCGTGGTGCTCGCTCACGATGACCACGCCCTGGTGCCGCAGCGCCGCGACGGCGGCCTCGGCCACCTCGTGGGCGGCCGGCGGCCGTGGAGCCGGCGCGGACGGCACGCCGGTGACGCTCACCTCCCGGCCTCCGCCCGGGCGTTGAGCACGGCGACGGCGCGGAACCGGGCCGACGGGCACCCGTGGCTCACCGCCGCGACCTGCCCGGGCTGGCCCTTGCCGCAGTTCATGGCGCCACCGAGCACGTAGGTGGCGGGCCCGCCGAGCGCGTCGAGCGACGACCAGAAGTCGGTCGTCCGGCTCTGGTAGGCGACGTCCCGCAGCTGCCCCACCGCCCGGCCGCGCTCGATGCGGTAGAAGCGCTGCCCGGTGAACTGGAAGTTGTGGCGCTGCATGTCGATCGACCAGCTCTTGTCCCCGACGACCAGGATGCCCCGGTCGGTGCCCGACACCAGCTCATCGGTGGAGGGCCCCGCCGGGTCCGCCGCCAGCGACACGTTCGCCATGCGCTGCATGGGCACGTGCAGCGCCGAGTCGGCGAAGGCGCAGCCGTTGGAGCGCCCGAGGCCGTGCTCGGCGGCCATGCGCCGGTCGAGCTGGTAGCCGACCAGGATCCCGTCGCGCACCAGGTCGAACGTCTGGGCCTCGACCCCCTCGTCGTCGAACCCGACGGTGGCGAGGCCGTGCTCGGCCGTCCGGTCTCCGGTCACGTGCATGATCGGCGCGCCGTAGCGGAGGCGGCCGAGGCCGTCGACGGTGGCGAACGAGGTGCCGGCGTAGGCGGCCTCGTAGCCGAGCGCCCGGTCGAGCTCGAGCGCGTGGCCGATCGACTCGTGGATGGTGAGCCACAGGTTGGACGGGTCGATGACGAGGTCGTAGGGGCCCGGCTCGACCGACGGTGCCACCAGCTTGGCGGCCAGCAGGTCGGGCAGCTCGTCGACCTCGGCGTCGAGGTCCACCCCCACGCCCTGCAGGTACTCCCAGCCGCGAGCGGTGGGCGGGGCGAGGGTCCGCATCGACTCGAAGTCGCCGTCGTCGGCGACGGTCACGGCCTCGACGACCGGGTGCGTCCGCACGCGGAACTGCCGGGTCACGGTGCCGGCCAGGTCGGCGTAGTGCTTCTCCTCCGACACGGCCATGACGGTGGCGGTGGCGTGCGACACGCCCGGGGCGCGGCGGAGGCGCTCGCACCACTCCTGCAGCCGGGCCACCTTGTCGGCCAGGGGCACCGCCGTCGGGTCCAGGGCGTGCGCGCCCACCCAGGTGGCCCCGGCGTGGACCGGCTCGTCGGCCAGCACGACCGGGCGCCGGACCGCCGGCGCGCAGGCCCGGGCCACGGCGACGGCTTCGTCGGCCAGGGCCGCCACGGCACTCGCGTGGAGGGCGTCGGTCGCGGCGAACCCCAGGGCCCCTCCGCGCACCACCCGGAGGCCCGCGCCGACGTCGACGTCGTCCACGGCGGTCTCCACGGCACCGTCGCGGACCACGACGACCTGGGTCCGCACCCGCTCCACCCGCAGCTCGGCGTGCCGGCACCCCAGGGCGGCCGCCCGCTCCAGCGCCACGGGGCCAAGGGACTCGGCCAGGTCGTGCAGGACGAAGGGGGCGGCCACGGCCCCACGCTACGGCACCGGGCGGGCCGGGAACCGGGCAGCGGGTCGACCAGGAGCCGGGCCACCGGGCGGCAGGAGCCCGGCCCCGCCCGCGCATCGTTCCGGGCAGCGCGCCGGGGGCGGCGCCTCAGCAGGAGGGGCTGGCGAGGGTGAGCAGGAAGTCGCCGCCGGGCTGGTCCCACATGGCGTCGACGGCGAACCCGGCGTCCCACAGCTCCCGCTCGACCTGGTCTCGCGTGAACTTGGCGCTGATCTCGGTGAGCAGCTCCTCGCCGTCCTCGAACACCACCTCGGCGCCCAGGGCGGCCACCTCGCACCGCTGGGTGCCCAGGGCGCGCAGCCGCATCTCGATCCACGAGCGCTCGTCGTCCCACCGGGCCACGTGAGCGAAGGCCTCGGGGTCGAACCGGGCACCCAGCTCGCGGTTGAGCACGCGCAGCACGTTGCGGTTGAACTCGGCGGTGACGCCGGCGGCGTCGTCGTAGGCGGCGACCAGCCGCCCGGGATCCTTGACCAGGTCGGTGCCGAGCAGCAGGCTGTCCCCGGCCCGGAGCCGGCAGGCCAGGTCGAACAGGAAGCGCCCCCGCTCGTCGGGCCGCAGGTTGCCGATCGTCCCGCCGAGGAAGGCGACCATGGTCCGGTCCCCCGACGGCAGGCGGTCGAGGTGGCGGTGGAAGTCGCCCACCACGGCGTGCACGGCGAGCCCGGGGTACGCCTCGCAGAGGTCGTCGGCGGCCTGGCGCAGGGTGGCCTCGCTCACGTCGACGGGCACGAAGCGCTCCGCGCAGCCGGCGCCGCGCAGCGCGTCGAGCAGGATGCGCGACTTGTCGCACGTGCCGGCGCCGAGCTCGACCACGGTGGACGCCTTCGCCTGGGCGGCGACGTCGCCGGCGTGGGCGAGCAGCAGGGCGCGCTCGGCACGCGTCGGGTAGTACTCGGGGAGCGCCGTGATGGCGTCGAACAGCGCGCTGCCGTGGTCGTCGTAGAACCACACCGGCGGCAGCTGCTTGTGGCCCGCCGGCGCCAGGAGCCCCCGCCTGGCGTCCTCCACCAGGGCCGCGTGCAGCTCGCCCGGGGCCAGGTGCACCTCCACGGTGGCCGCGGTCACCGGTCCGCCGCCAGGCGCACGCCGGTGAACGGCCACCGGGCCGCCGCCGGGAAGAAGTTGCGGTACGCCACGCGGGCGTGGCCGAGGGGGGTGACGCAGCTGCCGCCCCGCAGGACGTACTGGTTCACCATGAACTTCCCGTTGTACTCGCCCACCGCGCCAGCGGCGGGCCGGAACCCGGGGTACGGGGCGTAGGAGCTCTGCGTCCACTGCCACACGTCGCCCATGAGCGGGGAGCGGCGCCCCACGGGCCTCGGGTGCAGCGCGGCGACCACCCCGTCGGGGTCGCCCGCGGGCGCGTCGGCCACCGGCAGGCGGGCCCCGTCCGGCACCGACGGCTCCCCCGGCACCAACGGCTCGGCCGGCACCGACGGCTCGGCCGGCAGCGGGACCTCGGCCGCCTCGGCGCGGGCCGCCACCTCCCACTCCTGCTCGGTGGGCAGGCGGGCGCCCGCCCACCGGGCGTACGCGTCCGCCTCGAACAGGCTGACGTGGCAGACGGGCTCGGCCGGCACGAGCGGCCGGCTGCCCGCCAGCGTGAAGACGTGCCAGCGCCCGCCGTCCCGGGTCCAGTACAGCGGCGCCTCCCACCCGGCGGCCTGCACCGTCGCCCAGCCCTCCGACAGCCACAGCTCGGGCCGCCGGTAGCCGCCGTCGTCGACGAACGCCTGCCACTCGCCGCAGGTGACCGGCCGCGAGGCGACGGCGAAGGGAGCGAGGGCGGCGCGGTGCCGGGGCAGCTCGTTGTCGAAGCAGAACCCGCCGCCGAGGTGCCCCACCTCCTCCACGCCACCGGGGTGCTCGAACCAGTCGAGCGCGGGCACCGGCGGCAGCGGGGTCCCGCCGGGGGACGCCACGTAGGCGGGCAGGAGCGGGTTGCGCGACAGCACGTGCTTGATGTCCATGAGCACCAGCTCCTGGTGCTGCTGCTCGTGCTGCAGCCCCAGCTCCACCAGGCCGGCGAGCGCCGGCGGCAGCCCGTCGGGGTGCCCGCCGAGCAGCTCCGCCATGGCGCCGTCGACGTGCCGGCGGTAGGCGCCGACCTCCGCGACCCCCGGGCGCGACACCGCGCCCCGCTCGGGACGCGGGTGCCGGTCGCCGACCTGCTCGTAGTAGGAGTTGAAGAGGTAGCCGTACGCGGGGTGGAACGGCCGGTAGCCGGGGGAGGACGGCTGCAGCAGGAACGTCTCGAAGAACCAGGACGTGTGGGCCCGGTGCCACTTGGTGGGGCTGACGTCGGGCATGGACTGCACGGTCTGGTCCTCGGCCGAGAGCGGCGCGGCGAGCGCCTCGGTGGCCGCGCGGACGGCGCGGTAGCGCGCGGCGAGCACGTCCGATGGCTTGGTGGCGGTCAGCTGCGGCATCGTCGTCCTCCGTCCGGTGCTCCGTCCGACACCCACGCGCTCGGCGTACCGACGCCGGCCGGTGCGGCCGCGCGGCGACGCCCCGATCCGAGCCCGGCGATACCCGGCCGGACCCGGGTCGAAACGAGGTGCTGGTCGTGCCCGCTGCAGCGCGCCGCGCGGCCCCGTCCCAGCCCGCGGGCGCCGCCGGTCGCGGTGGGCCCCCCCGTCCCCGCCAGGTGCAGCCCGCCACGGCTCACGGGCCGACCAGCACGATCTTGCCGATCTTGCCGCCGGCCGCGAACTGCTCGTACGCGTCGGGGGCGGCGTCCATGCCGACGGTCGCCGCGA
>JAJZYI010000284.1 GCA_021798135.1 Actinomycetes bacterium
CCCGGCCCGCACCGTGGTGGCCGTGGCCGGCCTGCCGCTCGGCGCGGCGGTGGAGGTCGAGGTGTGGGCCCAAGCCGGCCAGGCCGGCGCGGGCGGGGGCGCGGGGACCCGACCCCCGGCGTAGGCGCTCGCCCAGCCGGGCTGCCGCGGTGCCGGTGCCGCCGGCACGCCGGCACCGGCCGGGCTGGCGGGCACGAGCCGGCACCCGCAGCCGCCTGCGGAAACCCCCGGCACCGGGCACCGGCGGGCCCGCAGTCCCCGGGGGGCGTCTCGGTCTTGGCGGCGCCGACCGGGGCCGTGTCCCGTCAAGGTGCCCAGGTGCCGGATCCGAAGCGGTAGCCGACGGACCGGACGGTCTCGATCAGGTGGGCGTGCTCCTCGCCGAGCTTCGCCCGCAGGCGCCGCACGTGGACGTCGACCGTGCGGGCGCCGCCGTAGTACTCGTAGCCCCAGACCCGGCTCAGCAGCGTCTCGCGGCTGAACACCTTGCCGGGACGTGCCGCCAGGAAGCGCAGCAGCTCGTACTCCATGAACGTGAGGTCGAGCACCCGGCCGGCCACCGCCGCCTGGTAGGTCTCGAGGTTGAGCACCAGCGGGCCGTGCTCGATGAGCTCGGCCCGCAGGCCGCGGCCGGTGCGCACGAACAGGTGGGCGAGCCGGGCGGCGATCTCCTGCGGGTGGGCGGGCAGCACGCAGAAGTCGTCGAACAGGTCGTCGCGCAGAGCGAGGTCGTCGAGCTGGTCGGCGCGCACGGCGAGCAGCAGCGGCCGCAGCGGCACGTCCCTCGACCGGACCGCCCGGCACAGGGCGAACGCCTGCTGGGCGTCCTCGTACGCGCTGACCACCGCGCCGGCCCAGCCGTCCTCGGGCTCCTGGCTGGTCGCCGCCTGCGGCCGGTCGACGGCGCGCCAAGGGTAGCCGGCCCGGTCGACGGCCGACACGACCTCGGCCGGCGGCGGGTCGGGGAAGCACAGCAGCGGCGCCGCCGTGCCCCTCGCCGACGGCGCGCCGGCCGGGCTCGTCCCGCCGGGGGCCGTCATGGCGCGCCGGCCGGGCTCGTCCCGCCGGGGGCCGTCATGGCGCTGCGGCCTGGCTCGTCCCGCCGGGGGCCGTCATGGCGCTGCGCTCCGCTTCCGGCTCGCGGCGGCGGTCACAGCACCGGGAGGTAGCGGTCGAGCTCGAACTGGCTGACGTGCGCCTTGTACGCGGTCCACTCGGCTCGCTTGTTCCGCACGAACCACTCGAAGACGTGCTCGCCGAGCGCCTCGGCCACCAGCTCGGACCGCTCCATCTCGGCGATCGCCTCGTTCAGGCTGCTGGGCAGCGGGCGCACCCCCTCGGCGGCCAGCTCCTGGGGCGTGAGCTCGAACAGGTTGGTGCTCGCCTCCTCTGGCAGGTCGTAGCCGCGCTCCACGCCGGCCAGCCCCGCCGCCAGCAGGACGGCGAACGCCAGGTAGGGGTTGCAGGCCGGGTCCGGGGCCCGGTACTCCACCCGGGTCGACTCGGGCTTGCCCTGCTTGACCACCGGGACGCGGACGAGCGCCGAGCGGTTGTTCCGGGCCCACGACACGTGGATCGGCGCCTCGTAGCCGGCCACCAACCGCTTGTAGGAGTTCACCCACTGGTTCGTCACCGCCGTGATCTCCGGTGCGTGGCGCAGCAGGCCGGCCACGAACCGGCGGGCCACCGGCGACAGCCCGGCGGGGTCGCCGGCGCCGGCGAAGGCGTTCGTGTCGCCCTCGAACAGCGACAGGTGCGTGTGCATCCCCGATCCCTGCACCCCGGCCAGGGGCTTGGGCATGAAGCTGGCGTGGGCGCCGTGGCGGCGTGCCGTCTCCTTCACCACGAGCCGGACGGTCATCACCGTGTCTGCCATGGTCAGCGCGTCGGTGTAGCGCAGGTCGATCTCGTGCTGTGACGGCGCGTCCTCGTGCTGGGCGTGCTCGACCGGAATGCCCATGTCCTCCAGCGTGAGGACCGTCTGGCGGCGGATCTCCTCGGCGACGTCGCCGCTGGTCAGCTCGAAGTAGCTCCCGCTGTCCAGCGCGACGGGAGGGCGCGACGGGTCGGCGTCGGCGAAGTAGAAGTACTCGATCTCGGGCGACGCGAAGAAGGTGAAGCCCTGCTCGCGAGCCCGGTCGAGCGCCCGGCGCAGGACGTGGCGCGGGCAGCCCTCGAACGGCGTCCCGTCGAGGTTGAACAGGTCGCAGAACACCCGGGCCACCGGGACGTCGCCGGCGTGCCACGGCAGCAGCTGGAAGGTCTTGGCGTCGGGCCGGGCCAGCACGTCGCTCTCCTGCACCCGGCTGAACCCGTCGATGGCCGAACCGTCGAAGGTCATGCCCTCCTCCAGGGCGTTCTCGAGCTCGGCCGGGGTGATGCTGAACGTCTTGGGCGTGCCCAGCACGTCCGTGAACCACAGCTGCACGAAGCGGATGCCGCGCTCCTCGACCGTCCTCAGCACGTACTCCTGCTGGCTGCGCATGGTGGCGGGTCCTCCTGCTGGCCGACGCGTCCAGTGTCGCAGGCGCGGGACCGGGGGGCGCGCCGGTTCACACGCCGTTCACACGGCGGCAACGCCCGCGAAACCGGCCCCTGGGAGGCTGCCCGTGGTGCCGGCCCGGCCCCGGTGCCCTCCCGGTCTGCCGGCCCGCGGCGGGACCGCCGGCCCGCCGAGCGCGCCGGACTTGTCCCGGCGTGCACGAACCACCAGCATGGTGGGGCCGGCGCGGGCCCCGCGAGGTCCCGGGTCCGGTACCGGCAGGGTGGTCGCACCACCGCTAGGGTGCGGCCCGCCGGGGCGCTCGGACCGCGCACCGGGGCGCGGGCCGGGAAGGACCCCCGCGAGCGGGCGGACAGACCCAAGACCATCGAAGACCAAGCTAGGAACCCAGGACCAAGGAGGACCCGTGCAGAAGCGGACCCCGGCGGAAGTGCTCCGCCTGGTGCAGGACGAGGGCGTCGAGATCGTCGACGTCCGCTTCATCGACCTGCCAGGCCTCACCCAGCACTTCTCCATCCCCGCCCACGCCCTCTCCGAGGACGTGTTCACCGAGGGCTTCGGCTTCGACGGGTCGTCGATCCGCGGCTTCCAGGAGATCCAGGAGTCGGACATGCTGCTCATGCCCGACCCCAACACCGCGGTGATCGACCCCTTCCGCCAGCACCGCACCCTCAACATCAACTGCTTCGTGCGGGACCCGATCACGCTGGAGCCCTACTCGCGTGACCCGCGCTACGTCGCCGAGAAGGCGGAGAAGTACCTGCAGACCACCGGCATCGCCGACACCGTGTTCTTCGGGCCCGAGGCGGAGTTCTTCATCTTCGACGACGTCCGCTACTCCCAGGACCAGCACAGCGCCTTCTACCAGGTCGACTCGATCGAGGGCTGGTGGAACGCGTCCCGCCAGGAGGAGGGCGGCAACCTCGGCTTCAAGATCCGGCCGAAGGAGGGGTACTTCCCCGTCCCGCCGACCGACCACTTCCAGGACCTGCGCTCCGAGATGATCCTGACGATGGAGCGCCTCGGCATCGAGATCGAGGTCCAGCACCACGAGGTGGCCACCGCCGGCCAGGCCGAGATCGACATGCGCTTCGACACCCTGCTCGTGATGGCCGACAAGCTCATGCTCTACAAGTACGTGGTGAAGAACGTCGCCCGGGCCGCCGGCTACACCGCCACCTTCATGCCGAAGCCGCTGTTCCAGGACAACGGCTCGGGCATGCACTGCCACCAGTCGCTGTGGAACGGCGGCGAGCCGCTCTTCTACGGCGACGGCTACGGCGGCCTGTCGGACATCGGGCGCTGGTACATCGGCGGGCTGCTGCGGCACGCGCCGGCGGTCCTCGCCTTCGCGGCCCCGACCACCAACTCCTACAAGCGGCTGGTGCCGGGCTACGAGGCCCCCGTCAACCTCGTCTACTCGCAGCGCAACCGCTCCGCGGCCTGCCGGATCCCGCTGTACTCGCAGAGCCCGAAGGCCAAGCGCGTCGAGTTCCGGTGCCCGGACCCGTCGTGCAACCCCTACCTGGCGTTCGCCGCCATGCTGATGGCCGGGCTCGACGGCGTGCAGAACCGCATCGAGCCGCCCGAGCCGGTCGACCGCGACCTCTACGACCTGCCGCCCGAGGAGCTCGCCCGGGTTCCCCAGGTCCCCGGCTCGCTCGACGAGGCGCTCGACGCGCTCGAGGCGGACCACGACTTCCTGAAGGCCGGCGGCGTGTTCACCGACGACCTCATCCAGACGTGGATCCAGTACAAGCGGGCCAACGAGGTCGACGCCATCCGCCTGCGGCCGCACCCGTGGGAGTTCATGCTCTACTACGACATCTGAGAAAAGCCCAGGTCAGACTGGGTAAATCTCGGAGAATCGGCCGTTTGGGTCTAGAACGTGTCTAGAATCGGCGGCCGTGCGGGGGACGATCCAGCAGGTGCGGCCGGGCGTGTGGCGCCTGCGGGTCGTCGTCGGGTACCGCCCTGACGGACAGCCCCGCCAGGCATCACGGACG
>JAJZYI010000285.1 GCA_021798135.1 Actinomycetes bacterium
CCGTTCTCGTCGACGTCGGTGGTGGCCCCGAGCGGCGCGTTCCAGCAGGCCGGGTTCATGGAGGGGAACGCCGCCCAGTACACGTGGCTGGTCCAGGACGACCTGCAGGGCCTGGCCAGCGCGCTCGGCGGCGACGCGGTGGCGAGCGGTGCCCTCGCGGCGTTCCTCGGCTCGCTCGACGCACCGGCCCAGCAGCCGAACTACACCGCTGCCAACGAGCAGGCCCTGCAGGCGCCGTGGGAGGGCGACGCCTTCGGCGCCCCGGCGCTGACCCAGCTCGTGGGGCACCGGATCGCCGCCAGGCTGTACCCGGACACCACCGCCGGGATACCGGGCAACGACGACCTCGGCGAGCTCAGCTCCTGGCTGGTGTGGGACGACCTGGGCCTGTACCCGGAGATCCCGGGAACGGACCTGCTGGCCGTCGGCTCCCCGCTGTTCCCGTCGGTGACGGTGCGCAGCGGTGCCACGCAGTTCACCGTGCGGGCACCGGGCGCCGGGACGGCGAGCCCCTACGTGCAGAGCGCCACGCTCGGCGGCCGGGGCCTGCTCACCGACTACCTGTCGTTCCACCAGCTGGCCGGCTCCACGCTGACCCTGTCCATGGGCCCGTCGCCCGACGGGGCGCTGTGGTCCACCCCCAGCGCCTGGATCCCGTCGATGACCCCGACCTCCTCGGCAGCCGGCACCCTGGCCGCGAGCTGACCGGCGGCCTCCGGGCAACCGGGGACACGGGCGACAGGGACACGGGCCGGCCGGGGACACGGGCCGGCCGGGGACACGGGCGACAGGGACACGGGCGACAGGGACACGGGCCGGCCGGGGACACGGGCGACAGGGACACGGGCCGGCGCGTCGGGTCCACCCGTGCGGGCGCCGGCTGTGCCAAGGTCGGAGCGATGCGGCAGAGGCAGCCTGCTCGCTCCGCCTGTGGACGTCCCGCTCCGGGCCGCACGCCCGGGCCCCAGCGACACGAGGTCGCCAATGGCACTCGCCGAAGCATCCACCCTTCCCGCCGACCCGGCAGCCGACCGGCAGGGAGGGCCGGCGGCGCCGCCCGGCCAGGCGCTGCCCGGCACCGACGTCGTCGTCCTCGACACCAGTGTGCTGCTGGCGGACCCCGACTCGGTGTTCGCCTTCGACGACGCCGAGGTGGTGCTGCCGCTCGACGTCATCGAGGAGCTCGACCGCCACAAGGGCCGGCTGGACGAGGTGGGCCGTGCCGCGCGCACGGCGGCCCGGACCATCGAGGAGGTCCGATGCTCGACCGACGAGCGTGACCTGGTCGCACCCGTCCCCCTCGCGTCGGGCGGCAGCCTGCGGGTGGTGATCACCGGCCAGCGCCCGGACCGGCTCGGCGACCTGGGGCTGGACACCGGCAAGGGCGACAACCGCATCCTGGCCGCCGCCCTGCACGTGGCCGACCAGGGGCGGCGGGTCCGGCTGGTCTCCGCCGACGTGAACCTGCGGATCAAGGCGGCCGCGCTCGGGCTGGACGCGGTGGAGCACACCCAGACGCGCCCCGGCTTCCACAGCGCGGCCCATCCCGGCTGGCGGACCGTGGAGGTGAGCCCCGGCGTCGTCGACGACCTTTTCGCCGGGCACGGCCTCCACCTGTGCGACATGCCGCCGGCCGACGCCGACGCCCTGGCAGGCCTGGCCCCGAACGAGTTCGCCGTGCTCACCGCCGGCCAGCAGTCGGCGCTGGCGCGCCGGCGCGGCGCCGGGGTGCAGCTCGTGCGCGCCGACCTGCAGGCCTGGGGCATGCGGCCCCGCTCCAAGGAGCAGCGCTTCGCCCTGGACCTGCTGCTCGACCCCGACGTCGCCATCGTCGGGCTGTCGGGCCAGGCCGGGACCGGCAAGACGATGCTGGCCATCGCTGCCGGCCTGGAGCAGGTCTTCGAGCACGCCAGCACCCGCTACGACCGGCTCATGATCATCCGGCCGATGATCGCCGTCGGCCGCCAGGAGATCGGGTTCCTCCCCGGCGACCTGCACGACAAGCTGGACCCGTGGTTCGCCACGGTGGAGGACACGGTGGCGGCGCTGCGCGACGACCAGTCCCACACGGAGGCCCGGGAGATGATCGAGTGGTGGGTCGGCCAGGGCCAGCTCGACATGCAGCCGGTCACCTACCTCCGCGGCCGCAGCCTGCAGCGCACCTACATCGTGGTCGACGAGGCGCAGAACCTGGAGCTGGGCGTGCTCAAGACGGTGTTGTCGAGAGCCGGGCAGGGCACCAAGGTGGTGCTCGTCGGCGACGTGTCGCAGATCGACAACCCGTTCGTCTCGGAGCGCACCTCGGCGCTGTCGGTCCTGGCGGACCGGTTCGCCGGCCAGGAGCTGTTCGGGCACCTCGTGCTCACCCAGGGGGAGCGCTCCCCGGTCGCGGACCTGGCGGCCGAGCTGCTGTAGCCGGGCGCCGGGCGGCACGGTCCCCCGGCGGCGGCCGGCCATGGCGCCCGTGGCGGCGGCACCGGCAGACCTAGGACAGCACCCTCCGCCGGAAGTTCCGCATCCCCAGCCACAGGAACAGCGCGGCGAACCCCGCCATCACCGGGTAGACCACGAACAGGTGCATGTGGCTCGCCTCGGTGAAGGCGGCCCGCATGCCCTCGTTGACGTAGATGAGCGGGTTCACCAGCACCAGGGTCTGCAGCCAGGAGAAGCCCCCGACCTTCACCGCCGCCAGGTCCGTCCACGCGTAGTACGTGCCGCCGAGGAAGGTGATCGGCAGGATGATGAACCCGAACATGAGGCCGATGTTGCGCGGCTCGAAGCTCGTGCCGAGCACCAGGCCGAGCCCGGCCATGGCGATCGTCGCCAGCGGCACCAACGTCAGGATCACCGGCCAGTGCAGCGACAGGTGGGCCTGCACCCCCGGTGCGTGGACCACGGCGGCGATCGGCAGCACGATCACGGCCGAGATCACACCCTGCGCCGCGCCCGACAGCACCTTGGCCAGCGCCACCAGCCAGATGGGGCACGGGGCCTGCACCCTGTCCTCGATCTCCCGCGTGAAGCCGAACTCCTGGGCCATGGCCAGCGCGATGGACTGCACGCCCTGGAACATCACCGAGATCCCGACCACGCCGGGCACCAGGATGGTGGCGAAGTCCGACTGCGCGGCACCGCCGTGCCCGCCGATGCCCTGGCCGATCTTGGGGAACACGTACAGGAAGACGAAGCACAGCAGGAAGGGCTGGATCAGCGTCCGCAGCACGAACTCCCACAGGTGCTTGCGCAGCACCACCAGGTCCCGCAGCAGCAGGGCGTGCAGCGCCGTCCAGCTCGCCGCCGTGACCGAGCGCAGCGGCCGGTCGCCGATGTGCTCGTGGACGGCGGGCGCCCCCGTGTCGACGACTGCCATCAGCCGTTCCCCCTGCCGCCGCCCGCGGCCCGGCGCCCCGTCGGTCCGGTGCTCCTCATCAGTCGCGCAGCTCCTTGCCCGTGAGGTCGATGAACACGGTCTCCAGTGTGGGCTCGGCCACCGAGATGTCGGCGACGTCGAACCCGCCTCGCTCGGCGGCCGTCACGATCCGGGGGACGAGGTGCTCGGTGCCCGTGACGCGCAGCTCCAGGCCGCCGTCGACCACCCGGGTCCTGCCCACCCCCGCCACCTCGGCGACCAGCCGGTCGCCCAGCGCGCCGAGGTCGCCGGCCGCCTTCACCGTCACGACGGTGTCGGCCCCCACCGACCGCTTGAGCGCTGCAGGGGTGTCGAGGGCGAGGATCCGGCCGTGGTCCATGATGGCCACCCGTCCGCACAGCCGGTCCGCCTCCTCCATGTAGTGGGTGGTGAGCAGGATGGTCTGGCCGTCGCTGTTGAGCTCGCCGAGCAACTCCCACAGCGCCAGCCGGCTCTGGGGGTCGAGCCCGGCGGTCGGCTCGTCGAGGAACAGCACGGCCGGGCGGTGGAAGATGGCCCGGGCCACCATGAGCCGCTGGGCCATGCCGCCCGACAGGGCGTAGACGGACGCCTTGCCCCACCGGCCCAGCTGGAAGCGCTCCAGCAGCTCGGTCGCCGTCCGGCGGGACTCACGCGCGCCGATGCCGAACAGCCGGCCGTGGAAGTACAGGTTCTCCCACACGGTCAGCTGCCGGTCCAGCGTGTTCTGCTGCGAGACGATGCCGCTCAGCTGCTTGGCCAGCGCCGGGTGGGCAGCGACGTCGACCCCACCGACGAACGCCCGGCCCGAGGTGGGCACGACCCGGGTGGTGAGCATGCCCGCGGTGGTGGTCTTGCCGGCGCCGTTCGGCCCGAGGAGGCCGAAGATCTCGCCGCGCTGCACGTCGAGGTCGAGGTGGTCGACGGCCGGGAGGTCGGCACCCGGGTACACCTTGGTGAGCCCTTCGGTGTGGATGACCCCGGCCCGGGTCGCCGGCGCGCCAGCCGACCCCTGCTCCGGCGCGGGCGCGCCGGCGGTGCCGGTCGCAGCCGTCGCCGTCGCCTCGGCGGCGCCGCCGTTCCCCCT
>JAJZYI010000286.1 GCA_021798135.1 Actinomycetes bacterium
CGCCGCCGACCGGGTGTTCGACATCCTCGACGGCGCCACCCCGGCCACCGCCCCCGACGCCGCCAACCCCGCCCGCGCCGCCACCCCGGCCACCGCCCCCGACACCGCCAACCCCGCCCGCGCCGCGCGATCAGGCCCGCGCCGCGCCGTCGTGGCCGGCGGCTCGACACCCCCGGGCGAGGCCGCCGCTGCACCTCTCGGCGCTCGCCGGCCGGGAGGGCGACCGGCCTCGCTCTCGCTGTCGTCGGTGTGGGTGCACCGCGGTGACCCGCCCGTGCCCGTGCTCGCCGGTGCCGACCTGCACGTCCCGGCCGGCGGTCGGGTCGCGTTGGTCGGCGCCAGCGGATCGGGGAAGTCCACCCTGTGCGCCGCGCTCCTCGGCCTGGCCCCGCTGTCCGGCGGGCGGATCTCGGTCGGCGGGCAGCGCCAGGACCGCTGCGACCCCGAGGCGTGGCGCCGCCTGTTCGCCTACGTCCCCCAGGACCCACACCTGTTCGCCGGGACGCTCCGGGACAACCTGCTGCTGGCTGCGCCCGGCGCCGGGCCCGCCCAGGTCGACACCGCCGTCGTCGCCGCTCAGCTCCAGGACGTCGTCTCGTCGCTCCCGGCCGGGCTCGACAGCGACGTGGGCCGGCGCGGCGAGCGCCTGAGCACCGGCGAACGCCAGCGGGTGGCGCTGGCCCGCGCCCTGCTCCGCCGGGAGGCACCCGTCGTCGTGCTCGACGAGCCGAGCGCGCACCTCGACACCGGCACCGAGGCAGCCGTCGTGGCGGCGCTCCAGGAGCTCCTGGCCGGCCGGACCCTGCTGGTGGCCACCCATCGCCGCAGGCTGCTCGACCTGGTGGAGCTGACCGTCGCGGTGACCGGCGGGCAGCTCGTCCCGGTGCCGAGCGGCGGGCCGGGTCCCGACCCGGCCCGGCACGGGCCCCTCGATCCCGTGCCGCGCCGGCCCCCCGGCGCCGTGCCGGCGGAGCCGAGCCCGTGAACCGGACACCTCCCGGGCCGGCCCGCCGGGTGCTCGGCGTGGTCGGTCGAGGCCAGGCGGGCCGGGCGGCCGTGGCCGTGGCCTCGGGCCTGGGCGGCCAGCTCGCCGCGCTCGGCCTGCTGGCCACCTCGGGATGGCTCGTCACCACCGCGTCCCTGCGCCCGCCCGTGCTCACGCTGAGCGCCGCGATCGCGACGGTGCGGGTGCTGGCGCTGGTCCGGGGGGCCGGCCGCTACGGCGAGCGCCTGGCGAGCCACGATCTGGCCCTGCGGGGCCTGGCGCGCCTGCGGGTCTGGGCGTTCCGGCACCTGGAGCCGCTGGTTCCCGGCGGCCTGGCCGACGGCGCCGGTGACGCGCTGTCGCGCGTGGTCGCCGACGTCGACGCCGTCCAGGACCTGCTGGTGCGCGTCGCCGTGCCGGCCGCCACCGGTTTGGTGGCCGCGGCAGCGGCGGTGGCGATCGCCGCCGCCGTCCTGCCCCTCGCCGGCGCCGTGCTCGCCGGCGGCCTGCTGGCCACCGGCGTGGCGGTCCCGGCCGCCGCCCGGTCCCTCGGTGGCCGGCTCGGTCCGGCCGTCTCGGCGTGGCGCGGCCGGGTGACGAGCGTGGTCGTGGAGTCGGCGACCGGAGCGACCGACCTGGTCGCCCTGGGTGCGGCCGGGAGCGCCGTCGAGGCGATGGACCGCGCCGAGTCCGAGCTGGCCCGGGCCGCGCACCGCGTCGCCCGGGTCGGCGGGGCCAGCGAGGCCGCCACCTCGCTCGCGGCCACGGCCACGCTGGTCGCCGTCATGGGCGTGGCGGCGCGGGCCGTGGCGGGCGGTCACCTCCCGGGCGTGTCGGCTGCCGTGCTCGGTGCCGTGGTCCTCGCCGCCTTCGACGCCGTCGGGCCGGTCCCCCGGGCCCTGGCGCAGGTGGACGGTGCGCTGGGCTCCGCCCGCCGCGTGGGCATGCTGGCCGACGCGGCCCCGCCGGTCCCGGCGACCGCGCGTGCAGGGTCGGCGGCCCCGCCGGCGGCAACGGGCTCGGTCCCCGCAGGTGGCCGGGCGGCTGACGGGCCCACCGGCGCCGCCCGGCCGGCGGCCACCGGGGACCCCGGCCGGGCGGTGACCTACGAGCTGCGCGGCCTGTGCGTCCATCGGCCGGGCAGTCGCCGCCCGGCGCTCGACGGCGTGGACCTGGCGATCGGCCCCGGCCGCCGGGTGGCGGTGGCCGGGCCGAGCGGCGCCGGCAAGACCACGCTGGTGCTCGCCATGCTCCGGTTCGTCGCTCCCACCGGCGGGCTCGCCCTCCTCGCCGGCACCGACGCCGCCGCTCTCGACCCCGACGGCGTGCGCAGCACCATCGCGTGGGCACCGCAGGACCCCCACGTGTTCGGCACGACGGTGGCCGCCAACCTCCGCCTGGCACGCCCCGACGCCTCGGACGAGGACCTGGGCACCGTGCTCAACGCCCTCGGGATGGGGCCGTGGCTGGACGGTCTCGACGGGGGCCTGCAGGCCGTGCTGGGCGAGCACGGCGCCACGGTGTCCGGCGGCGAGCGCCAGCGCCTCGGCGTGGCCAGGGCCCTGCTGGCCGACCGCCCGCTGCTCGTGCTCGACGAGCCGACGGCCAACCTCGACCCGGGCACCGAGGACCTCGTTCGCCGCAGCGTCCTGCGGGCGAGCGAGGGGCGTGGCCTCCTCTGGGTGACGCACCGCCTGGCCGGCCTCGAAGCCTTCGACGAGGTCGTCGTGCTCGACGGCGGCCGCGTCGCCGAGCGCGGCACGGCCGCTCGGCTGGCCACGTCCGCCGGCGCCTTCGCCCGCCTGCTCGCCGACCAGCTCGCCGACGCCACGGCTCTGCCCGAGCGCGCAGCACCGCCGCGGCGCCCGGCTGCACCGCCGGCGCCCGGGACGGCGGCAGCGCCAGCGGCACCAGCGACATCGCCACACGCGGCAGCGCCGCCGGCACCAGCGCCGCAAGCGACAGCGCCGCAAGCGACCGAGCTGGCAGCAGAGCTGACGCCTTCCGCTGCGGCGCAGCTACCAGCGGTAGCCAGGGATGCGCTCGCCGGGCCTTTGCGCCACCCTTCGTGTCCCGACGACAATTCGGCGTGGCTCCCATCCTGACGACCGCCGACGAGGCGGCAGCGGCCCTCCGGCGCCGCGACACGCTCGGCCTGGGTCTCGGCCCGGGCATCCCCCACGCCTTCCTGCAGGCCCTCGGTCGCCGCACGGACTGGGAGGACCTGGTGGTGGGCGGTGCCCTCCTGCTGGACGCGTACGAGCTGTTCACCAGGCCGGGGGTGTCCTACCGGAGCGGGTTCTTCGGGCCCGCCGAGCGCGTGCTGCAGGCGGCCGGTCACCAGGTGGAGCACGTGCCCGGGGGCTTCCGCCAGTTCGGGCCGATCCTGCAGGCGTTCCGCCCCAGGGTCATGGCCGCCCAGGGCGCCCCCGACGCCGGGGGGACCGTCAACCTGTCCCTGCACGTCGGCGGCACCCTGAAGGAACTGCTCGCCGCAGCCCGCGAGCCCGACCGGCTCCTGGTGCTCGAGGTCAACCCCAACCTGCCCCGCACCCGCGGCCTGCCGCCGGGGTCGAACCGCATCCCGCTCGAGGTGGCCGACATCGTGTTCGAGGCCGACCACGAGCCCTTCGAGCTCCCCGAGCCCGAGGCCACCGAGGCCGAGCAGGCCATCGCCCGGGTGGCCAGCGGGTTCGTGCACGACGGGAGCACGCTGCAGACGGGGATCGGCGCCGTGCCCAGCATGGTGGCCAGCAGGTTGGCGGAAGGCCCCGGCGGTGACTACGGGATCCACAGCGAGATGTTCACCGACGGCCTCCGGCGCCTGCACCAGGCCGGCAAGGTCACGAACGCCGGCAAGGGCGCCTTCGACGGGGTGTCGGTCACCACGTTCGCGCTCGGCTCGGCAGAGCTCTACCGCTGGCTCGACGACAACGACGAGGTGGCGTTCCTTCCGGTCGACGTCGTCAACGACCCCGACGTCATCGGTCGGAACCGCGCCATGGTCTCCATCAACGGCGCCCTCGCTGTCGACCTGTACGGGCAGGTGGCAGCGGACCACGTCGCCGGCATGCAGGTCTCGGGCGTCGGTGGCCACGAGGACTTCGTGGCGGGGACCGAGCTGCGGCTCGACAGCCACTCGCTGATCTGCGTGCCGTCCACCCTCGGCAGCGGGAGCGCCACGCGGTCACGGATCGTCATGGCGCTGCCGGCAGGTGCGGTCGTCTCCACACCGCGGCACCACCTGGACGTCGTCGTGACCGAGCACGGCGCCGCCGAGCTGCGCGGGCTGACCGTCCGGGAGCGCGCCCGGGCGCTCGCTGCGGTCGCGCACCCCGACTTCCGGGACGAGCTGGCCGCTGCGGCCGAGGCGCTCCACTGAGGCCGCCCGTCGCCCCGCCGCGCACCGGCGGGCGACCGAGGCGCCGCGCCTGCCGCGCCGCGCACCGGCGGGTGACCGAGGTGCCGCGCCTGCCGCGCC
>JAJZYI010000287.1 GCA_021798135.1 Actinomycetes bacterium
CGAGCGGCTCCACGCCGACTTCGCCGAGGTCACCGCGCAGGCCGAGGAGCTCGTGGTCGCCGAGACCGGGCTGCGACCGGCGTCGGGATCGGCCCGGGGGGCCGTCGTCGACCGGCCGGCGTGGGTGGCGTCCAACATCGCCACCTTCCGCCGCCTGGTGGAGCCCGTGCTCGAGGGTCTCCCCGGCACGGCCCTGCCGGGCCCGCTGGCGCGGGTCGGGCCCCAGGTGACCGGGGCGCAGATGGGCGCGGTGCTGGGCTGGATGTCCACTCGCGTGCTCGGCCAGTACGACCTCCTCGTGGCGGGGGACGACGGCGCGGGCGACGTCGTCAGCTACGTCGGGCCCAACATCGTCGCCCTGGAGCAGCGCCACGGCTTCCCGGCACGTCGCTTCCGCCTGTGGATCGCCCTCCACGAGGTGACGCACCGGTGCCAGTTCACCGGCGTGCCGTGGCTGCGCCCGTACTTCCTGGACCTCGTCGAGCGGGCGCTGCGGGCGGCCCGCCCCGATCCCCGCCAGGTGCTCGAGGCCCTGCGCCGCGCCGCCGCAGCTGCCCGCCAGGGGCTCAACCCGCTCGACGAGGCGGGGGTCCTCGGCCTGGTCGCCCCGCCGGAGCAGCTCGCCGTGCTGCGCGAGGTGCAGGCGCTCATGAGCGTCCTGGAGGGCCACGGCGACGTGACGATGAACCGCGCGGCCGCCGATGCCGTCCCCGAGGCGGCCTGGTTCGCGCAGGTGCTCCACGACCGGCGCCGGCGGGCCAACCCGGTAGCCCGCCTGCTCCTGCAGCTCACCGGGCTCGACGCCAAGCTCCGTCAGTACGCCCAGGGCGAGCGGTTCGTGGAGGCGGTCGAGGCGGCCGGCGGTCCGGCGCTGTTCCGGCGTGTGTGGGAAGGTCCCGGGATGCTGCCCACGGTCGACGAGATCCGCGAACCGGCCGGCTGGGTCGCCCGCGTCCGGCCGCCGGGCGCCGCCGCGGGGTGACGGGCACGGCCCCCGGCCACGGCGACGGCACGGCCCGCCTGGTCCCCGACCTGCTCGGCCGGTGCCGGTTCCCCGCGCCGGGCACCCGGCTGGTGTGCGGGGTGTCCGGCGGGCCGGACTCGCTCGCGCTGCTGGTCCTGGCCGTCGCCTCGGGCTGCCGGGTGACGGCCGTGCACGTCGACCACGCCCTGCGCCCGGGTTCCGCCGCCGAGGCCGAGGTCGTCGCCGACGCGGCCCGCCGCTACGGCGCGGCCTTCCGATCGGTGCGGGCACCGGTGGACCCCGGACCGAACGTCGAGGCCCGTGCCCGCACGGCCCGCCGCCGGGTGCTCGGACCGGGCGCCGCCACGGGTCACACCATGGACGACCAGGCCGAGACGGTCCTGATCAATCTGCTGCGCGGTGCCGCTGCGGACGGGCTGGCCGCCATGCGGCCCGGGCCCGGCCACCCGCTGCTGGGCATCCGCCGTCGGGAGACCGAGCTCGTGTGCTCGGCAGAGGGCCTCCGACCGGTGCGCGACCCCTCCAACGGGGACCTGGCCCTCGTCCGCAACAGCGTCCGCCACCGGCTCCTGCCGCTGTGCTGCGCCGTCGCCGGGCGCGACCTGGTCCCCGTGCTCGCCCGCCAGGCCGGCCTGCTGGCCGACGACGCCGAGCTGCTCGAGGAGCTGAGCGCCGACCTCGACCCGTGCGACGGCCGGGCCCTCGCCGAGGCGCCGCTCCCGCTGGCACGGCGCGCCGTGCGCCGGTGGCTGCGCGACGGCAGCGGCTACCCGCCGGACCTGGCCGCGGTCGACCGGGTGCTCGCCGTGGCTCGGGGGGAGGTGCGAGCCACCGAGGTGGCCGGGGGGCGCCGGGTCCGGCGCCGGCAGCGGCGGCTGGCGCTGGAGCCGCCGTCGCAGGAGCGGATGCTGCTGGAGGCTCCGTCGCAGGAGCAGCCGCCGCCGGGATGGCCGCCGGCCGAGCCCGCCGGCCAGCGACCGCTCGTGCCGTCGCCGCCGCCCTCTGCCGTCGGCGAGCTGCCCGTCGGATAGTGTCACCCGACGATGACCGCCGACTGCCCTGCCGTCGCACGCCCGTGACACCGGCGTCGGGCGGCACCTGGGACGCGGACCCCGATCTCGGCGAGGTGGTCGTCGACGAGCAGACCCTGGAGCGCCGGGTGCGCGAGCTGGGCGAGGAGCTGGCCGACGCCTACCGGGACCGGCCGCCGCTCCTCGTGGGCGTGCTCAAGGGGGCGTTCATCTTCATGAGCGACCTGGCCCGGGCGATCCGCCTGCCGCTCGAGTTCGACGTGATGGCGGTGGCGTCATACGGGTCGGGCACCACCTCCAGCGGCGTGGTGCGGATCGTGAAGGACCTGGACGCCGACCTCACGGGCCGCCACGTCCTGGTGGTCGAGGACATCGTCGACAGCGGGCTCACGCTGTCCTACCTGCGCAGGAACCTGCTGGCCCGGCGCCCGGCCAGCCTGGAGGTGTGCGCCCTGCTGGTGAAGGAGGGCCGCCAGCAGGCGGCCGTCGACCTGCGGTACGTCGGCTTCCGCATCCCGCCCGAGTTCGTCGTCGGCTACGGCCTGGACGTCGCCGAGCGGTACCGCAACCTGCCCGACATCCGTGTCTACCGGGGACCCGAGCCCGTTGGCTGAGCGCGTGCGAGGGGACGCGTGAGCGTCGACGTGGAGCGCGTCGAGCGCCTGCTGGTCGAGCTGCTCGACGCGATCGGGGAGGACCCCCGCCGCGACGGCCTGCTCGCCACCCCGTCGCGCGTGGCCAAGATGTACCAGGAGCTGTTCTCCGGCGCGGACCAGGACCCCGAGCGCCACCTGACCGTCACGTTCGCGGCCGAGCACGACGAGATGGTGATGGTCCGCGACATCCCCTTCGCGTCGCTCTGCGAGCACCACCTGGTGCCCTTCATGGGGAAGGCCCACGTCGCCTACATCCCCGGCAGGGACGGGCGGATCACCGGGCTGTCCAAGCTGGCCCGGCTGGTCGAGGACTACGCGCGGCGGCTGCAGGTCCAGGAGCGGCTGACGAGCCAGGTGGCGGACGCCATGCAGCGCGTGCTCGAGCCGCGGGGCGTCCTGGTCGTGGTGGAGGCGGAGCACCTGTGCATGGCCATGCGGGGCGTGCGCAAGCCGGGGACGCTCACCATCACCTCGGCGGTGCGCGGCCTGTTCCGCGACGACCACCGGACGAGGGCTGAGGCGATGCAGTTCATCCATGGGCGCTGAACGTCGCCGAGGGGCGCCGAGCGGCGGGCCGGTGGGCGGGTGCCGGCCAGGCGGGCCGGTGGGCGGGTGCCGGCCAGGTGGTGCGTGCTGACCGGGTCGACGGCGCTGGGCGACCGCGCCGGGGACGGCTGCCGGGCAGCTCGACGGCCGGCGCCGGCCCCACGGGCGGCGACCGCCTGCCATGCCGCTGCGCGGCGGCACGACCGGCGCCGCGTCCGGCACACCCCGCGGCACGACCTCCGGCACACCCGCCGGCACGCACCGGCGCCCACCGCAGCCCACCACGCTGCGTCGCAACCGGCCTGCTGCTCGCGCGGAGCCCTCCCACCTCCTACGCTACGGGCCATGCGCTGCGCCGTCATGGGGATCCTGAACGTGACCCCGGACTCGTTCTCGGACGGTGGCCGCTACCTGGACGTGGACCGAGCGGTCGAGCACGGCCTGGCGCTCGCTGCCCAGGGCGCCGACGTGGTCGACGTCGGCGGCGAGTCGAGCCGTCCCGGTGCCGAACCGGTCCCCGAGGACGAGGAGCGCCGCCGGGTCCTGCCGGTGATCGAGGCGCTGGCCCCGTCGGTGCGGGTGTCCGTGGACACGATGAAGCCTGCGGTGGCCGAGGCGGCCATCGCCGCCGGCGCCACCATCGTCAACGACATCTCGGCGAGCCTGTGGGCGGTGGCGGCGGCCGGCGGCGCCGGCTGGGTCGCCATGCACATGCGCGGCACGCCCCGGACCATGCAGCAGGAGGCGAGCTACGCCGACGTGGTCGGCGAGGTGCGCGAGCACGTGCTCGACCGGGCCCGGCTCGCGCTCGACGCCGGGGTCCGCGAGGTGTGGGTCGACCCCGGCATCGGCTTCGGCAAGTCGGCCGAGCACAACCTCGCGCTGCTCCGCCACCTGCCCGACCTGGTGGCGGCGGGCCTGCCCGTCCTCGTCGGGACCAGTCGCAAGTCGTTCCTGGGGTCGATCGCCCCTGCCACCGGCGGCGGGCCCGCGCCTGTCGACGGGCGCCTGCCGGCGTCGCTCGCCACCGCGACCTGGGCGATGGCCTCCGGGTGCGCGATGGTGCGGGTCCACGACGTGGCCGCCACGGTCGGGGCGGCCCGACTCCTCGGGTGCGGGCGGGCCGACCTGGGAGCGGCGGCCGGCAGCGACGGCGGGGCGGCGGGCGGCGGGCTCGACCTCCGGGCGGGCGGCGGGCG
>JAJZYI010000288.1 GCA_021798135.1 Actinomycetes bacterium
CCTGGTCGCTGCACACCCTGCGCACCCGTCTTCGACGGGGCACCGGCATGGCTGCCGTGCCGGCAGGCCGGGACGTCGGCCGTGGCCGCGGGCGGCGCGACCGCAGATCCGGCACGCCGGCACGCCGGCACGCCTGCTGTCGGCGCTCCGGCACCGCTGGCGCCCACCCGCTCCGGGCCGCGCCCGAGCGTTCCGACGCTGCCACCCCCAGTGGACCCTGGCGGCGCCTCGTCGCCCAGTGCCGAACGTCCCATCCGGGCGCCGGCCCGGTCATTCCGGCCCCGGCGCGCCGGGCGGGTCACCCCCGCGCTGTCAGCGCGTCGATAACCACCGAGCGGCGGCGGGTATCCCGCCGCCGGCCACCCGGTCCGCCCTGACAGGCCTGATCAGCCTGCACCACCGGCGGTGCAGATCCCGGAGCGGCGGGGACCACCCCCGATGGGCGCGCACCCGCCGGGCTTCCGTGGCCCGATCGCCGGCCCACAGCGATGGGCGTCGCCCCGGGCTCGAAGATCGGTTTGCCGAATCCTGGCTGGCCGAATCCCAGGTGGCCGGCCGCCACCGAGCGCCGGGCGACCGGATCCCGCACCCAGCGCCGCGACCGCTCAGGGCCCGGCGCGTGCCGGGAGGCCGCCGATGTCGTAGCGACCGCGGTACCGGCTGACGCTGCGCGGCACCTCCTCGACCAGGGCCCCGGCCAGGCCGGCCAGCAACGCCCGGGTCACGCGGATCCCCGTGGCCGGTCGCCACCGCAGCTCGGTCGTCGCGGCCACCGTGCCGGCGTTCGCCGCCGCCACGTCGGCCCGCAGCCGGGCCAGGACGGCCTGGCGCTGCTCCGGAGGCGCGCCGCTCTGCTCGTCCAGCACGGCAAGGATCCGCCGGGCGCGCGCCAGGTGGTCCCGCACGGCGCCGGCCGTGGCCGCGTCGACCAGGCCGGCCTCCGCCTTCAGCTCGTTCAGGCGCTCGGCCACGTCGTAGGTGGTGCACACCAGCTCGGCGCGGCTCATGGTGTCCATCTCGAACGACAGCACCTCGCGCCAGTCGTCGGCCTGCAACGCCTGGCGGTGCTCGGCGAGCGTGGCGAAGCGCCGGTGGTAGCCGAGGCCGGGGTCCTCGAAGGCCCGGCTGCCGGGGTCGAGGAACGGCCCGAGCGGCGCCACGTAGAACTGCAGGCGCGGATCGGCACCGAACCGCTCCACCAGGTGCCGGCAGTAGTCGACCGTGCCCAGCGCGCTTTCGCGGGTCTGGTGCGGCACGCCCACCATGAAGAACAGGTCCAGCTTGCCGCAGCCGTGGGCGAGCGCGCCGGCGAGGGTCTCCTCGACCGCTGCGTCGCTGCACGCGAACTTGCCGTTCTCGTGCCGGACACGCTCGTCGGCCGACTCGATCGTGATCTCCAGGCTCCACGCCCGGGCGGAGCGCTCGACCATGGCGAAGAACTCGTCGCCGGCCGGGAAGAAGAGCTCGATGACCAGCTCGTTGCCGATGCCCGAGCGGGCCAGGAGCTCGAAGAACCGCCTCGCCCGGGGGATCCCGCCCATGCGGGGGTCGTGGACCATGAAGATCGGGGCGCCCGAGAACGACGAGACGACCGACATGTCCGACACCAGCTTCTCCGGCGACCGGAACGCCGGCCGGGAGCGCGCGCACACGGCACGGTACGCGGAGCGCGAGCCCCCGCAGACGGCGCAGTCGAAGGTGCAGCCCCGGGCGTTGAGCACCATGGCCGTCGGCTCCCGCAGCCAGTCGAGGTACGGCACGACGTCGCGCAGGTCCCGGTACTTGAAGACCGAGCGCAACGCGTAGCGGTAGTCCGGCACGTCCACGTAGTCGAGGTCGGCGGGCACGAACGACAGCGGGTTGGCCACCACGGCGCCGTCGGCCCGCTCGAAGGTGAGGTTCTGCACCTCCTCGAGCGGCCGGCCCTCGCGCAGCGCCTGCAGGAGCTGCCGGGCCGGCTCCTCGGTCGAGTCGCCGCGCAGCACGAAGTCCACGTAGGGGAGGCGCACGAGCTCCTGGTGGAAGTAGGTGGCCGACAGGCCGCCGATCAGCACCCGGGCCTCGGGGTGCAGACGCTTGACCAGCTCCGCCACGGCCAGCGCCCCGTTCGCGTGGGGGAGCCAGTGGAGGTCGATACCGAACACCGGCGCCCGCACGCGACGGAGGTGCGCGACCACGTCGTAGCCCGGGGACCGCAGCATCCGGTACGCGAGGTTGACGATCCGGACGTTGTAGGCGTGGCTCGACAGGTAGCCCGCCAGGCTGGTGAGCCCGATGGGGTACATCTCGAACTCGTCGGTCGACGGGACCACGTCCGCCACCGGTCCGAGCACCGCCTGGCGCTCCCGGAAGTCGAACACCGCGGGAGCGTGCAGCAGCACCAGGTCGACGCCGAACACCGACCGGATGCCGCGGCGGGCCTTGGGCCACGACGTCGGCAGCGTGCCGGTGCCCTCACCGGCAGCGCTGACGCCGGAGGAGGGCGGCGCGGCCGAGGGCGGCACGGCAGGAGCTGCCGGGGCGGACGGGGGCGCGGCCGAGGGTGGCTCCGCAGACGGCGCCGGTAGCCACGAGCTCGCCGGGCACGACACCGAACCGGCCAGGCCTGTCCGCCCGCTCCGGCGCCCGCCTCCCTGCCACGGGCGGCTGCCAGCGCCGCCCGCGCCGGACCGCCGTCCTGCCGCGTCGCCGCCGGCCTGCGCCATGGGGCCAGCGTAGGCGCTGCTCCCTCCGTCCAGGGGTCGTCGCCCGATGCCCCCCCGAGCGGTGAAGGGCCGGCCCGCACCGGCCGTGCGCCCAGCGGAGCACCCGGCCGCTCGTCGAGCGCCAGCCGGGAACCCTTGACGCGCAACCACGTCCGTAATACCTTGCCTGGCGGCGGACCACGGGCGAACGTCACGGCATCGTGACGTGCGGCGCCCGGGAACTGAAGGAGCGGGCGGCGGTGGCGGCATTCATCAGGCATGGGCGGGTGCCTACCGTTGCGGTGCGCGCTTGCCCGCGCTGCCGCGCTTCCCTCGGCTCTCGCCGCTCCCCGTGCAGGGCGAGCCGTCCGTGAAGGTCCAGTGCACCGTCGCCGGGCGGCCGTGGGACGTGCCGGCGAAGGAGGTGCCGTCTCCGACCGGCAGGGTCATGGCACTGCCCGACGTCGGCGAGGCCGACGTCGCCGGCATCCTCCGGGCGACGTCGGACAACCCCCTGGCCGAGGTGCGGACCGACGACGTGATCGCCTTCCTCCACAACGTCGGCAAGAACTGGAAGTCCCCCGAGTACGCGCGGCGGCGCCTCTACGTCCGGAACCTCTGCACGTACCTGGGCTACTCGGCACGCAACGCCGAGCACCAGGCCGACTGGATCGCCATGTACCTGTGCTCGCACTTCCGGATGCACAGCCAGCTGCACGCCGAGCTCGGCGACCGCTACGCGCTCGACCGGTGGGTCCCCAACGGCGAGGCCGAGATCCGGGCGTTCCCGCGCGGGCGGGTGGCGCATGTCCTCGCCGGCAACCTGCCCGAGGTCTCGCTGGTGAGCCTGCTGCGCGGCCTGTTGACCCGGAACGTGAACCTGGTGAAGCTCCCGACGGGCGACCCGCTCACGGCGTCCGCCCTCGCCGCGAGCTTCGCCGACGTGGACGCCGAGCATCCCGTGTCCAGGGCGGTGTCGGTGCTGTGGTGGAGCAACCCGCAGGGCGTCGGTGCCTCGCTCGTCGGGTCGATGGACGCCGTGTGCGCATGGGGTGGGGCGGAGGCCATGGACTGGGTCGCCTCCGCCGTGACGGCGGAGACCGAGGTCCTGTGGTTCGGCCCCCGCCAGAGCGCCGCGCTGGTGGACACCAGCGCCGATCCGGTGCTCGCCGCCCAGCGCCTCGCCCACGACGTGGGCCTGCACGACCAGCGCGGCTGCTTCAGCAGCCGTCGCGCCTTCGTCGTCGGTGACGTGCACGAGTTCGCCACGCTCGTCGCCCGCGCCCTGGCCGAGTTCGAGGGGGTCCTGCCGCTGGGCGCCGAGTCGCTCGACGAGCAGGCTGCACGGTCCCTTGCCCTGCTCGAAGCCGGCTTCGCCGGGGACCGGGTCGTCACCGCCGACCCGACCTGCTGGGCGGTCGTGGTGGGAGCCCCTCGCGCTCCGGCGTCGGCCCACCCCGGTGGCCGGGTGGTGTTCCTCCATCCGGTCGCCGACCTGCGCGAGGGGATCGCCGCGCTCGAGCCCCCGGTCCAGACCATCGCCGTCCACCCGTACGACCTCGCGGCCCGCCTGCGCGACGACATCGCCCGGGCAGGAGCCTCACGCGTCGTGGAGCTCGGCCTGTCGAACCTGTTCCGGACCGGGGCGGCGCACGACGGGGTCTTCCCGCGCGCCCGCCGAGT
>JAJZYI010000012.1 GCA_021798135.1 Actinomycetes bacterium
CAGGACGCCCGACACCTACCACCAGGCAGGTCTCAGGCGGGGGCCGTCACCTCAACTTCCACCCTCAGCGGGACAACCTCCCCAGACCCCTGAACGAACCCACATCCATGCCGGGAGGCCCGATCACCGGCGTGCGCGGGTGCACGGGGCCATGCCCCGGGCGGCCCTGCGACCGGTGCGCCCGGGCGGTCGCTGCCTCAGGCGGCGACGCCGTTCAGGGCGTCGATGAGCTGGCGGAGGCGCCCGTAGTGGACGCGGTCGAAGCGCAGGGCGAGGCGGGGGAGGTCGACGTGGTCGTGCCCTGCCCGTTCGGGGCCCAGCGGCTTGGTCGGCCTGATCGCGCCCGAGGTCACGATGTCGGCGAAGCTCCGGTTCAGCCGCGCCAGGTCCTGCCCGTCGGGGAGCTGGCGCAGGCGGAGCACCAGGAGGTCGCCGACCCAGCGGAGGGAGTGGTAGTTCCGGTAGAAGCCCTGGATCTCCTGCGCCGCCTCGGCGACGTCCGTGGTGATCCGGTACAGCGAGTGGTCGTCGGCGTCGATGAGGCCGTGGGCGGCCACCTGCTCGTCGACGAACCTGCGCCAGCCGCTCCAGTACGAGCCGTCCGGCACGTCCAGGAGGACCAGCGGGGCCGGTTCCGCCTTGCCGGTCTGCAGGAGCGTCAGGAGCTCGAACGCCTCGTCGAGCGTGCCGAACCCGCCGGGGAGCACCACGTACCCGTCGGACTCCTTGATGAGCATGAGCTTGCGCGTGAAGAAGTACCGCATCTCCACGAGCTTGGGGTCCTGGGCGATGAAGGCGTTGGCACCCTGCTCGAACGGCAGGCGGATGTTGACGCCGAGCGACCGGTCGCGCCCGGCGCCCTCCATGCCCGCGGCCATGATGCCCGGGCCCGCACCGGTCACGACCATCCAGCCGCTGCCGGCGAGCTGCGCCGCCAGGCTCCGCGCCTGCAGGTACAGCGGGTCGTCGGGCCGCGTGCGGGCGGAGCCGAAGAAGGTGGCCTTGCGGGCGCCGCGGTAGGGCCGGAACACGCGGAACGCCTCCGCCATCTCCGCCAGGGCGGCTCGGGTCAGCTTCAGGTCGAGGGCGTCGGTGCGGTCGCGGGCCAGCTCCACGACCGTGGCGAGGATGGCCCGGTACAGGTCACCCCGCTCGGTCCCCGGGAGCGACTCGAGCAGCAGGTCCGCCAGCACGTCGCCGGTGCGGTCGTCGTCGACGGCGACGTCCTCGGCGCCGGCGGTGTCCGGGGCGAGGGGGGGCGGCCCGGTCCCGGTGGTCACGCGGCGCTGGCCACGGGCCGGTACAGGGTCGTCCGCTGCACGAGGGGCCGGCCCAGGGGCGCCACCAGGGCGGCGAACTCGGCCTCGACCATGCCCTGGCCGTGGCTCGCACCGGCGGCGCGGGAGATGTTCTCCTCCATGAGCGTGCCGCCCAGGTCGTTGCCACCGGCGCGCAGCACCTGCCGGACGCCCTCGGTGCCCAGCTTCACCCAGCTCGCCTGCACGTTCGGGATCGTCGAGCGGTACGCGATCCGACCGACGGCGTGCATCAGCAGGGTCTCGCGGAACGTCGGGCCGCGCCGAGCCCGGTGCTGCAGGTAGATGGGCGACCCCATGTGCACGAAGGGGAGCGGGACGAACTCCGTGAAGCCGCCGGTCTCGCGCTGCAGGGCCCGCGTGCGGACGAGGTGGCGGGCCCACGACCGCGGCTGCTCGACGGCGCCGAACATGATCGTCACGTTGGAGCTGAGCCCCACCTGGTGCGCGGTGCGGTGCGCCTCCAGCCACTGCTCGGTGTCGATCTTGTCCGGGCACAGCACGGCCCGCACCTCGTCGTCGAGGATCTCGGCCGCGGTGCCGGGGAGGGTGCGGAGCCCGGCGTCGCGCAGGCGCGCCAGGTAGGACGCGAGCGGCTCGCCGAGCCGCCGCGCTCCCTCGGTGACCTCGAGCGCCGAGAAGGCGTGGATGTGGACCGTGTCCGACGCCTGCCGGATGGCGCGCACGACCTCCACGTAGTAGTCCCCGTCGAACTTGGGGTGGATGCCGCCCTGCAGGCACACCTCGGTGGCGCCGGCCGCCTCGGCCTCGGCGACCCGCTGGGCGACCTCGTCGAGGGAGAGCAGGTACGGGTCGCCGCGGAGGCTGAGCGACAGCGGCCCCTTGGAGAACGCGCAGAAGCGGCACTTGAACGTGCAGATGTTGGTGTAGTTGATGTTGCGGTTCGCCACCCAGGTGACGGCATCGCCGACGACCTCGTGCCGCAGGCGGTCGGCCATGGCGGCGACGGCGGCCACCTCGGGGCCCCGGGCCGAGAACAGGGTGACGATCTCGTCCTCCCCGACCTCGGCGCCGTTGCCGACGCCGTCCAGGATCGCGGCCACGGCGCCGCCGGCCGTCGGGACGGGCGCCGCCGGGGGGCCGACCAGGGAGGGCGGCGGCGCCTCCCCGCCCGAGACCCAGGGGTGGTCCCGGGCCAGCCCCTCGGCGTCGGCCGCATGGAGCACGGCGAAGCGCATGGCGGGGTCGAGCCAGCGGTCCGGGTCGAGCGCCTTCTCCGGGTAGAGGGTCAGGCGGGGAGCGAGCACGGCCCCTGCCGCCTCGGTCGCCCGTCGCAGCACGGCGATCGCCGGCCAGGCGCGCTCGGGGTTGACGTGGTCGGCGGTCACCGGGGACACGCCGCCCCAGTCGTCGATGCCCGCCGCCACCAGGGGGGCGAGGTCGTCGGACAGGTTGGGCGGTGCCTGCAGGTGGACCTGCGGGGGCAGCACCAGGCGGGCGGCCGCGACCGTCCACACCAGCTCCTCGGGCGGGCACGGCGGGGCCGCGTGCATGGCGGTGCCGGGCTTGGGCAGGAAGTTCTGGACGATGACCTCCTGGACGTGCCGGTGGCGCCGCCAGGCCTCGGCGATGGCGGCCAGGGCCTCGATGCGCTGGCGGCGCGTCTCGCCGATGCCGACCAGGATGCCGGTGGTGAACGGCACGGCGAGCTCGCCCGCCGCGTGCAGGGTGGCCAGGCGCCGCTCGGGCGCCTTGTCCGGTGCGCCGCGGTGGCAGGCCAGGTCCGGGGCGAGCGTCTCGAGCATCATGCCCTGGCTGGCGGTGACGGGCCGGAGCAGGGCCAGGTCGCCGGCGGAGAGGGCGCCGGCGTTGGCGTGGGGGAGCAGGCCGGTCTCGTCGCGGACGAGCGCGCACATGGCCGCCAGGTACTCGACGGTGGAGGCGTGGCCGTTCGACTCGAGCCACGAGCGTGCGGCGGCGTAGCGGTCCTCGGGCGCCTCGCCCAGGGTGAACAGCGCCTCGTGGCAGCCGGCCTCGGCACCGGCCCGGGCGATCGCCAGCACCTCGTCCGGGGTGAGGTACGGGGCCGCCAGCCGCGCCGGGGGCTGCGCGAACGTGCAGTACCCGCAGCGGTCCCTGCAGAGCTGGGTGAGCGGGATGAAGACCTTGGGCGAGTAGGTGATCCGGCGGCCGTGGTGCTCGTCGCGCAGGGCCGCCGCCTCGGCCACCAGCTCCGCTGTCGGCCGCTCCAGGAGCTCGAGCGGGTCGTCGGTGGGCATGCCGGTCACCTTACCGGCCCGCCGCTGCCTCGCCCTGGACCGCCAGCCGGCGGTGCGGCCGCGGCCCGCCACCCTCACGCCGTGGACACCACCCGGTCGCGCCCGGCGGTCTTGGCCGCGTACAGGCACCGGTCGGCCCGCAGGACGAGGCCGTCGGCGGGCTCGGCCCCGTCCCACCTGGCGACGCCGGCGGAGAAGGTGACGGCGTCCTCGTCGCCGGGCCCGGGCGCGCCGGGCCTGGAGCGCTGGACGGCGCGCAGCAGGTGCTCGGCGCCGGCGGCGTCGGTGTCGGGGAGCACCAGGACGAACTCCTCGCCGCCGTAGCGGGCCAGCAGGTCCTGGGCCCGGATGGCGCCTGACACGGCCCTGGCGAAGCGGCGGAGCAGGTCGTCCCCGGCGGCGTGCCCCAGCCGGTCGTTGTACGCCTTGAAGTGGTCGAGGTCGAGCATGGCCACCGACAGCGGCGTCCCGCCGCGAGCGGCCCGGGCCATCTCCCGCTCGAGGACCTCGAAGAAGCGGCGTCGGTTGGCCAGCCCGGTCAGCTCGTCGGTGTTCGCCAGTGCGGTGAGGCCGTCGACCAGGTCCGCCCGGCTGCACATGGCGGCCAGCAGCGCGGCGACGGTGCCGGTCTGGCGCGGGTCGACCGGGACGCGTGCGGTCGACCGCAGGGGGGTCACGACGGCGATCCTGGGCGGGGCGGACGCCGGCGCCCCCGGGTGCTGGACGGGGGTCACCACCAGGTCGGCCCGGACGACCGGTCGGCCGGTCCGCAGCGCGTCCTCGGCCCGGGCCCCGGCGACGGACGCGTCGACCCACTCGCCGTGGGGCCAAGCGAAGGCGAGGCGTGCGGTGCCCTCCTCGGGCACCCGCTCGAAGACGAGGTACCGGTCGACGTCCATCGCCGCGGCCAGGTCGCGTGCGACGGGGACGAGGTCGCCGGGCCAGTGCCGGAGCGTGCCCGCCGTGGCCGCCAGGGTGTTCACGGCCGACATCCGGTCCATGTCGCGGACGGCGGCGTTCATGATGCTCTGCATGCTCAGCAGCACGAGCGAGGTGCCGCCGGCGTACGCGACGGTGAGCACGACGGCCTGGGTGGCGGGGTAGAGGAGGCCGGCTTCGCAGGCGATGCCGGCGACGACGACGGCCACGACCGCCCCGAGGAGGCGGTTGTCCCCGAAGAAGGTGGCGGCGATGGCGGGCAGGCAGGTGAAGAACAGGGCCGTGCCGTGCACGGGACCCAGCCCGACCCCGAGGGCGGTGTAGGCCCCGACGCCCAGGGACACCTCGGCGAAGGCCACGGACGGCCGGATCCGGCGGAGGTCGCCGGCTCGCAGCGCGGCGACGTCGCGTGCGTTCAGCGCGAGCAGGCCCGCGAACTGGGCGGCGCCGGCTGCCGTCGCTGCCGCCGAGCGCACGGCGAACCCGTGCAGGACGCCGACCACCAGCCAGAGGAGGGCGGTGACGTCGAGGACGGCGACGCTCTGCAGGACGTGGAGGGTGAAGCGCATGGTCGGCTGGGTCTTCCAGCCGAGTCGCAGCGACCGGACCCCCTGCGGCCGGCCGGTGCCCGCTCCATGGCCCATGGCGTCCACCCCCGGGTCGCCCGCACGAGCGGACGCCCCCGGTGCAGGCCCCGCGTGCGGCCACCGGGGGATCCGCACGGCATGCCGATCCCGCTTGTTCTCAGCCCCCTCCTGCGCGCACGTTGTCGCAGTCAGTGGTGTCCACGATACCACGGAGGAGCTTCGGCATCCCTGGTGCGCAGGGGTACGCGGTGCGTGGCGGAGGCTCCAGGCCGCGGGTGCTGCGCAGGGGTGCGCGGTGCGTGGCGGACGCTTCAGGCTGCCGGCGCGGCGCAGGGATGCGCGGTGCGTGGCGGACGCTTCAGGCTGCCGGCGCGGCCGCCGCCGGGTCGGCCAGGCAGCGGACCCGCGCGGCGCGTACCAGTGTCGCCGGCAGGGGGGCGCCGGCACGGGCAGCCGCGAGCGCGGCCGCCTTCGCCGGGCCCGACACGGTGAACAGCGCCAGCCGCGCCAGTGCGAGGGCCGGGAGGGTGAGGGTCATGCGCGGGTGCGGGTTGCGGCCCGACGGGTCGACGCTGTCGACGACCAGGCGGTCCGGGGGCGCGCACAGCGCCGCGCCGCCGGGGAACAGCGAGGCGGTGTGACCGTCGGGGCCGAGGCCGAGGTGCACCAGGTCGGGGGGAGGCAGGCGCCGGAGGTGCCGTTCGTAGCCCCGTGGGCCCTCGGCCACGGTCATCGGGTGGAAGGCCGCTGGCGGCGGGACGTGGGCCAGGAGGGCCTCGCGCACGAGCCGCTGGTTGGCGTCCTCGTCGTCGGGTCCCACGCACCGCTCGTCGCCCATCAGCACGACGGTGCGCGCCCACGGCACGTCGCCGGGCCGCCTGGCCAGCTCCTCGTAGCAGCGCCGCGCCGTGGGACCGCCGGAGAGGACCAGGTGGAACGGGGACGCCGGCCCGCCGGGCCGCCTCGCCGCGGCCTCGGCGACGGCGTCGGCGAAGGCCGTGGCCACGTCGTCGACGACGTCGACGGGCACCGGCAGCGGTCCCCGTCGCCGGCAGGGCGCGTGCTGTGGGGCGGGTGGAGGCATCACGCGACCGCGCCGGGGCGGCCGGCTGGCCACTGCCGGCTCGTGTCGGGCGCGGCTGGCCACTGCCGGCTCGTGTCGGGCGCGGCTGGCCACTGCCGGCTCGTGTCGGGCGCGGCTGGGCGCGCTTCTCCGTCGCCGGCTGCCTCCTCGGCGGCGCCCGGGGTCACGGCGCCCTCAGCCCCGGGGGGTTCCCGGGGCCAGCGACGCCGCCTTCTCCCGCAGCACGCGCAGGAGGTCCTCGAACGAGCTCTCGAAGGAGGCGACGCCCTGGTCCTCGAGGACCCTCGCCACGTCGTGGAGGTCCAGACCCAGGTCCGCCAGGCGCTCCAGGGCGGCCGCGGCGCCCGCCGGGTCGGCGTCGACGGTGCGTGCGGGCGTCCCGTGGTCCAGGAAGGCGTCCACGGTGGCGTCCGGCATGGTGTTGACGGTGTCCGGGCCGACGAGGGAGTCGACGTACAGGAGGTCGGGGTAGGCGGGGTTCTTGGTGGAGGTCGACGCCCACAGGGGGCGCTGCACCGTGGCGCCGCGGGCCGCGAGCGCCTCCCACCGCGGGCCGCGGAACGTCTCGCCGAAGCGCTGGTACGCCACCTGGGCCTGGGCGACGGCCGCGGTGCCCCGGGCCGCCAGCAGGGCGTCCGCCAGCGGCGCGTCCGCCTGCCGGGCGAGCAGCTCCAGCCGCCGGTCGACCTCGGTGTCGACCCGGCTGACGAAGAACGAGGCCACGCTCCGGATGTGGCCGAGGTCGGTGGTCCCGGCGGCGACGGCGTCCTCCAGGCCCCCAAGGTAGGCCTCCATTACCTGCGCGTAGCGCTCCAGGCTGAAGATGAGCGTCACGTTGATGGAGCGACCCTCGCCGATCATCGTCCGGATGGCGGTCACGCCCGCCTGGGTGGCGGGGATCTTGACGAAGACGTTGGGGAGGCCGAGCCGCTCGTGCAGGTCCCGGGCGGCCGCCACGGTGCCGTCGGTGTCGTTGGCCAGCGACGGCGCCACCTCGACGGAGACGTACCCGTCGACGCCGGCGGACTCGTCGTGGACGGGCCGCAGGACCGCGGCGGCGGCGGCGATGTCGTCCAGGACGAGCTCCCAGTAGGCGCCGGCGACGTCGTGGTCGGCCAGCAGGGCCCGGAACTGCTCGTCGTACGCGTCGTTGCCCTCGATCGCCTTGGCGAAGATCGTGGGGTTGCTCGTCACCCCCCGGATGCCCTGGTCCACCAGCTTCCCCAGCATCCCCTGGCGGACCATGTCGCGCCGGAGGTTGTCGAGCCAGGGGCTCTGGCCCTGGTCCCGGTACAGGTCGTGCAGTCGCGTCACGGCAAGGCTCCTAGGAATTGGTGGACGGTCGGGGCTCGCCGCCCCGGAGCAGCGCCCGTGCGTGCGCCGCCACGTTCCCGGGCGTGAAGCCCAGGTGCTCCAGCACGACGGGGCCGGGAGCGGAGGCGCCGAAGCGGTCGATGCCCACCACCGCGTCGGCGTAGCGCTCCCAGCCGAACGGGCTGGCGGCCTCCACCGCCAGCACGGGGACCCCGGGAGGCAGCACCTCGTCGCGGTAGGCGGCGGGCTGCTCCTCGAACAGGTCCCACGACGGCATCGAGACCACCCGCGCCGCCACGGGCTCATCCTCACCGGCCGCGGCGAGCAGGCCTGCCGCGTCGACGCAGAGCTGCACCTCGCTGCCGGTGCCCACGAGCACCACCGCCGGCCGCCCGCCGGGCGGGTCGGCGAGGACGTAGGCGCCACGCTCCACCGGGGCGCCGGCGGTGCCCTGCAGGACGGGCACGGCCTGGCGCGACAGCACCAGGCCGGTGGGCCCCGGCCGCTCGACCGCCAGCCGCCAGGCCTGCGCGCACTCGTTGGCGTCGGCCGGGCGCACGACGCGCAGCCCGGGCATGGCCCGGAGCGAGGCGAGGTGCTCCACGGGCTGGTGGGTGGGACCGTCCTCGCCGAGGCCGACGGAGTCGTGGGTCCAGAAGTGGACGACGTGCGCCTCCGACATGGCGGCGAGCCGCACCGACGGGCGCATGTAGTCGCTGAAGACGAAGAACGTGCCGCCGACGGGCAGGACGCCGCCGTGCAGCGCCATGCCGTTCATCGCCGCGGCCATGGCGTGCTCCCGGATGCCGAAGTGGACCTGCCGACCGCCGGGCTCGGCCGGTGACTGGGCGGTCGCCCCCGCCAGCTCGACGCCGGTGTTCTCGGTGAGGTCGGCGGCTCCAGCCACCAGGCCCGGGATGCGTGGCGCGGTGGCGTCCAGGCACTGCTTGACGGCCCGCCGGGTGGCGACCGCGGTGCCGGGCTCGAAGACGGGGAGGTCCTCGGCCCAGCCGGCCAGCCCGGTGCCGGCCCACGCCGCGTCCCAGTGGTCCCGGTCCGCGTCGCGGTCCTGCAGGCGCTTCGACCACCGCTCCCGGGCGGCACGGCCGCGTGCCGTCGCGGCCCGGTACATGGCGACGACCTCGTCGGGCACCCAGAGCTCCTCGTCCGGCGGGAGGCCCAGGATCTCCTTGGTGGCGCGCACCACGTCCTCGCCCAGCGGGGACCCGTGCGCCGCGGCGGTGTCGGTCTTGCCGGGAGCCGGCCAGCCGATGTGGCTGCGCAGCACCAGGAGCGAGGGCCGGTCCGTGACCGCCTTGGCCCGCTCCAGGGCCGCCTGCAGCGCCGGGACGTCGTTGGCCGCCTCGCCGAGCTCCTCGACGTGCCACCCGTACGCGGCGAAGCGGGCCGGCACGTCGTCGCTGTAGGCGAGGTCGGTGCTGCCGTCGATGGTGATGTGGTTGTCGTCGTAGACGGCGATGAGGCGGCCCAGGCCGAGGTGCCCGGCGAGCGAGGCGGTCTCGTGGCTGATCCCCTCCATCAGGTCGCCGTCGGAGCACACCACGAAGGTGTGGTGGTCGACGAGGTCGGGACCGAACCGGGCTCGCAGCCAGCGCTCGGCGAGGGCCAGCCCGGTGGCGTTGCCGATGCCCTGCCCGAGCGGTCCGGTGGTCACCTCGACGCCGACGGTGTGGTGCACCTCCGGGTGCCCGGGGGTGCGGGACCCCCACTGGCGGAAGGCGGCCAGGTCGTCGCGCGTGAGGCCGTAGCCGGTCAGGTGCAGCATGGCGTACAGCAGGACCGACGCGTGCCCGCAGGAGAGGACGAAGCGGTCCCGGTCCGGCCAGTGCGGGTCGTCCGGGTCGTGCGTCATGACCCGGGCGAAGAGCGTGTGGGCGAGGGGGGCGAGCGCCATGGCCGTTCCCGGGTGGCCTGCGCCCGCCCGCTGCGGCGCGTCCATGGCGATGCCCCGGATGACGTTGATGGCGAGCTGCTCCGTCGCGGTGACCGGTTCGGCCGCGCCTGTGGCCTTGACGTCGTCGTGCACCTGCCCCACCGTACCCGTCGCGCCGTGCGGTGCAACAGGACCGGCACTCGCGCCGCTCCGTGGAGCGCCCCGGTGCCGCCGCCGTGGAACGCCCCCCGGAGCCGCGGGCGAGGAGCGCCGCGGTGCCGCCGCCGTGGAGCGCCACGGTGCCGCCGCCGTCGAGCGCCCCCCGGCTGGGTGCGCGGATGCGGGCGGGGGGCGGGGTCGGCGCAGGCGGCCGCCTACGGGCCGGCTGCGCCGCCGGTGCCCGGTCGGGCCGACGGGTCGGTCGGCCCCTGGGAGGGCCCCTCGCTCAGCAGCGCGACGGCTGCCGACGACCGGTGCACGGCGTTGCGGCCGCCGACGGGGCCGATCTCGCCGTCGGCGAAGAACCCCGCCACGGGCACCGGCCCGAGCGCGCTGGCGACGGCCGCCACGTCGTGGTCGCGGGCGTCGAACAGGCGCGTGCCCCGCCCGCGGCACGTGAACACCAGCGCCGCCTCTGCCTGTCGGCCGACGAGGGCGCGGCGCAGGCCGGCGTCCGCTGCCGTGGCGTCGCGCACGTGGAAGCGCACCGTCGCCCCGACCGGGACGGCACCGTCGACGGCGATGGCGCCCGACCCCCGGTCTGCACCGAGGACCGCGTGCACCAGCACCTCGGGCCCCCGGCTCCCGGGGTGGCGATCCACCGTCCGCCCGAGCTGCAGCCCGCCGTCGCCGAGGCGGTCGGCCTCGTCGGGCGTCAGGCTCGCTGCGGCCTGCCGGACGAGGCAGTCGAGCGGCGGCCGGCCGGAGAGCGCGGTGATGACGTTCCCCGTCGCCGCGGTGACGACCAGCGGGTCGCCGAAGGCCCGGCTGCCGGGCGAGACGGCCCCGGTGACGGTGACCGACGGGCCGAGCAGGACGCCGACCGCGCCCCGGTCGAGGACAGCGGACCCCACGGCGAGCCGCGCCGCGCCCGGTCCGCGTGCGCCCGAGGCCATGCCGCCCACCACGGTGACGCCCGGGTGGTGGCGGTCCAGCCAGGCCAGGAACGGCCCGGTGGCGAAGGTGAACGGGTCGGCGACGAGCAGGAGGGTGCGGGGCTCGAAGGGAACGTGCTCCGGCCAGCCGTCGACCACGACGTCGTCGTCGGCGTCCGGGACGGCGTCGTCACGGTCGGCGCCGAGCACGGGGGCGCGGCGCCGACCTGCCGCGTGGCCGGACGCGGCCGCGTGCGTGGCCAGCGCCAGGGGCAGGAGGGGCCCGACGGTGCCGGCAAGCACCGCCACGCCGGGGGACCGCTCGACCTCGTGGTGGGGGCCGATCACCGACTCTGCCGCGCACCCGACGAGGGCGATCGGCTGGAGCACCTCGGCGACGGCCCCGGCGATGTCCTGGAGGGCGCCGGCGTGGGCGCCGGTGGCGAACACCGTCACGAGGTCGGGGTGCCGGCCCACCCGCTCGAGCAGGGTGCCGAGGATCTCCCCGGTGGCCTGGGTGGCGAGGGGGTGCTCGCTGAGCGCGGCAGCGAAGCCCATGTGCCGACCCTACCGGCGCTCGGCCGCGCCCGGTCCTGGCGGCCTGCCGGCCACCCACACGCGCCGGACGTGCAACCAGCCGTCGCGGTCGACCAGTTCCACCACGTCCGCGCGGCGGTGGGGTGCGAGCGCGCCCCGGTCGGTCAGGCCGAGCAGGCGCGCCGGTGTCGTCGACGCAGCGGCGACCGCAGCGACGAGGTCCACGCCAGCGCCCAGGACGCAGCCGGCGACCATGTCCGCCATCCCGGCGGCCGTGCCGGTCAGGCCGCCGCCGGGCAGCCGCCGGGCCAGCAGGCGGCCCACGGTCCCGCCGTGGCCGGGGCTCGCGTCCCCGGCCGCCGGGGCTGGCAGCCCCGGCGGCTCGGCGACGCGGTCGGTCACGAGCACGACGCCGTCGGGCCCCTTGGCGGCGAAGGCGAGGCGCAGGACGTCGGGGTGCACGTGCTCCAGGTCCGCGATGAGGGACACGGCCAGGCGCGGGTCGGCCAGGGCGGCGCCGAACAGCCCGGGGTCCCGCTGGTGCAGGGGGTGCATGGCGTTGCCGAGGTGGGTCACCAGCCGGGCCCCGGCGGCCGCCCCGGCGTGGGCCTCCTCCGCCGTGCAGTGGGAGTGGCCCAGCGCCACCAGCACGTCCCGCCTGGCCAGGTCGCGCACGGCCCCCAGCGCCCCGGGCAGCTCCGGGGCGATCGTCACGACCCGGACCACGGCCGGCAGCGACGCCGCCCAGCGCCGCGGGACCTCGGACCGGACGTGCTCGACCGGGTGGGCACCGGGGATGCCCAGGAACGGGCCCTCCAGGTGGGCGCCGGCGAGGGCCGGGCCGGCCGGCGAGCCCCGGGCCGCCGTGGCGCGCCCCGCCGGGTCGGCGGCGGTCCCAACCCGCCGGAGGGCGGCGGCCGTCGACCGGGCCGCGGCCGACAGCAGCGTGGCGCACCAGGTGGTGGTGCCGCCGGCCAGCAGCGTCCTGCCGACCTCGTCCCACGCCGCGGGGCTGCGCAGGTCGGCGACGGCGTGCCGCCCCGCGCCGTTCACCTGCAGGTCGACGAAGCCGGGAGCGAGGACGGTGCCGGGCTCCGGAGCCGGCCGCCGCGGCGCCGGCCCGACGGCCAGGATCGATCCGCCGCGGACCGTGACCTCGCCGGGAGACAGGACGCCGCCGGGCACGACGACCCTGTCGGCTCGCAGCACCAGCGGGCGGGCGGCCATGGCCCGTCACGGTAGCGACCGGCTACCGTCGCCGGCGTGACCGCCATGCAGGTGCCGCCCAGCTGCGACCTGACGCTGGGCCTGGTGTGCGAGGACAAGGCTGAGCCGGGGCGCACGCGCTGGCGCATGCAGGTCGACGAGCGGTTCCTGAACCCGGCCGGCGTGCTGCAGGGGGGCTTCCTCGGAGCGTTCTGCGACTCGGCGATGGGCGCGGCGACCGTCACGTGGTCCCGCGGGCGCAAGGTGCTGACCGCCAACGTCGAGATGAAGGTCAGCTTCCTCGGCGCGGTGCGCCCGGGCGCCACGCTGGTGTGCACCGCCGAGGTCGTCGGCGGCGGGAGCCGGGTCGCCTTCGCCGAGGCTCGCGTCACCGACGGTGAGCGGCTGGTGGCCACGGCCAGCTCGACGTACGTGCTGACGCCCCGAGCCGGCGACGCCTGACGCCAGCGGCGGAGCCCGGTGCCCCGCCAGGAGCGGCGGGCCGGCTGCCACCGGGTGCGCGCCGCGGCGGCTCGCGGCCGCATGCCCTTGCGGAGCAGGTCGCCCGCACGCCAGGATGGCCGGCGGACCGGCGGTGGAGGGGCACGCCACGGCCACCGGACCGAGCGAGGAGGATCGTGGCCCGCACACGAGAGCGAGCGACGTCGGGCGCGAACCGGCGGGGCGGCGCCATCGGCGCCGGCGGCCAGGACGTGGTCCGGCTGGTCGGCGACTACCTGAAGCAGGAGACCCTGGGGCCGCTGCGGGGCGCCGCCCGCTTCGTCGCCTTCGGCGTCGCCGGCTCCGTCGCCCTGTCCGGGGGTGCCGTCCTGCTGCTGGTGGCGCTGCTCCGGCTGCTCCAGGGCGAGACCGGCGACACCTTCGGCGGGAGCCGCTCGTGGTTGCCCTACCTGATCACCGCGGTGGCCGCGGTCGGGGTCCTCGCCCTGTCGGTGTGGCGCGTGGCGAGCGGCGCCAGCCGGAGGCGGGGCGCGGCCGCTGCCCGGACCGAGGAGCACTGATGGCCGCCGAACGGGCCCGCATCACGCGCAAGGACATCGAGGACAAGATCCGCTCGCTGACCGGCGAGGTCGAGGACCAGGTGGAGCAGGCCAAGCCGGCGCTGGTCGGCACGGCCGCGGGCGTCGCCGTCCTGCTCCTGCTGCTCGCGTACCTCCTGGGCAGGCGGGCCGGGCGCGCCCGCTCCGCCGTCGTCGAGATCCGGCGGGCGTGACGGCGCCCGCGGGCGGAGGCCGTCACCGGGCGGACCCGAGGAGCGGGGAGCCGTGCGCTCGACGCACCTCGTCCTGAGCGCCGTCGAGTGGGTGGCGAGGCGCCGTCGGCGCGCCGGCGAGCCGGTCTGGCTGGCCGTCGCCGTTGCCGCGTGGCTGGCGCGTCGCAGCGCACGGCGCCCGGGCACCGTGCTGTGGCGCGGGCGGGTGCCCAGCGGCGGCACGCTGCAGGTGTCCGTGCGCGAACCGTCCGCCGCGGCGCGCCGGAAGGTGTGACCCGGTGCTCGTAGGGAGCGACCCGGCGGCCGACCGCGCCGGGGCAGGCCCACGCGTGCTGGCGCCGCCCGCCGGGGCCCGGCCGGCGCTCGGCCGGCGCGGGCCGTTCCAGGACGGCGAGCGCGCGGTCTTCGTGGACCCCAAGCAGCGGCGCTACCTCGTCGCGCTGCGAGCAGGATCGTCGTTCCACACCCATGCCGGGATCGTCCACCACGACGCCGTCATCGGGCGCGAGGAGGGATCGACCGTCACCGGCACCACGGGCCGTCGCTTCCTGGTCCTGCGCCCGACGCTCGCCGACGTCGTCCTGAAGATGCCGCGCGGCGCCCAGGTCATCTATCCGAAGGACCTGGGTGCCATCGTCGTGGGGGCGGACATCGGCCCCGGCGCGAGGGTCCTCGAGGCCGGTGTCGGTTCGGGCGCCCTGTCGATGGCCATGCTGCGCGCCGGTGCAGACGTGCTCGGCTACGAGCTGCGCCAGGACTTCGCCGAGCGGGCGGTGGCCAACGTGTCGACCTGGTTGGGCGAGGTCCCCTACCGCGTGGAGCTGCGCGACGTGTACGACGGCATCGCCGCGACCGGGCTCGACCGGATCGTGCTCGACCTGCCCGAGCCGTGGCGCGTGCTGCCGCACGCAGCGGGCGCCCTGCGCCCGGGCGGCATCCTGCTGGCCTACCTGCCGACCATCAACCAGACCGCGACGCTGCGCGACGCGCTCTCGCGGTCGCCCTTCGCCCTGGCCGAGACCTGGGAGGTGCTGCGGCGCACCTGGCACGTCGAGGCCCGCTCGGTGCGCCCCGACCACCGCATGGTCGCGCACACCGGCTTCCTGACGGTGGCGCGCCTGGTCGTCCCCGACGCCGACGGAGCGGCCGACGGGGTGCCTGCGGGCGGCGCCCACACCGACGCCGTGCCGGGTGACGCCCTGCCGGGTGACGCCGTGCCGGCGGTCGAGGCTGCTGCCGCGACGCCCGAGCGGGCGCAGGCTGGCACGTGGGGACGCGAGGGGGCGGGGACGGCCGACGGGGGCCGTCAGGGAGGCGAACCCCCGGACGGGTCGGAGCAGGCGTAGGCGCGGCTGCCGGCGGTGCCCGTCGGGGTGCTGCGGCCGTGGGGGTGCTGGCACCGTCAGGGAGCCGGGGCCGTCGGGGTGCTGGCACCGTCAGGGTGCTGGCGCCGGGTCGGCGGTCCCGACCGCAGGGCCCGGCAGCGCCGGGCGCACGTCGTCCGCCCAGCCCGGCGCTGGTGGACGCGCCGGGTGGGTGCCAGGCGGCGGTCAGCCCTGCTCGATGAAGATGCACTCCCCGGGGCACTCCTCGGCCGCCTCGGTCACGGCGTCCTCCAGGTCCTCGGGGACGAGCGCCATGCCGGCCGAGCCACCCGGGTCGTTCTTGACCGCCTCGCCTTCCTTCACGTAGGCGAGCCCGTCGTCGAGGAGGGTGAAGACGGCGGGGGCGATCTCCTCGCACAGCCCGTCGCCGGTGCACAGATCCTGGTCGATCCAGACCTTCATCGCCTGCTCTCCCTGCCTCTCGTCCCGCGGTTGGTGCCACCGCTGGCGGCGGGAAGCTAACGACTGGCGTCCAACCGTGTCAACTCAGCAGCGCCCACCCGACCGGTCCGGACCGCGTCCCGAGCGGGTGCGACGCTCGCGTGCCGCCAGGCCGGTCCTGTCCGTCCGAGCGGGGCGCGGCGACCCAGCCTACCGGGCGCGCGGTGCCGGGGGGTCGAGCGCCGGGCCACCCGGCTCCCCGGCTCCGGAAAGGGGCACCGTCCGCCAGTTGCCCGGTGTATGGTCGGACCGCGGTTCATGTCGAGCCCGAGGGAGGTGGTCCCGACGTCTGGGTCGGACGAAGAGCGACAGCGCTCCCTGGTCGCCGAGCTCCAGGAGCTCCGGGAACGGGCGGAGCACGCCGAGGACGAGGTGTCGGCACTGCGGCGTCGCCTGTCCGAGGGGCCGGGCCGTGTCCAGGGGCTGGAGGAGCGGCTGCTCGAGACGAAGGGCCAGCTGGCCCACGCCGTCTCCCAGAACGAGAAGCTCACCTTCACGCTCCAGCAGGCCAAGGAGCACATCGCCGCGCTGCGCGAGGAGGTGGACAAGCTCACCCAGCCGCCGAGCGCCTACGGGACGTTCCTGGCGGCGAACGAGGACGCCACCGTCGACGTGCTCTCCGGCGGGCGGAAGATGAGGGTGGCCGTGCACCCGGAGATCGACGTCGCCGCGCTGCGGCGCGGCCAGGAGGTCGTGCTCAACGAGTCCCTCAACGTCGTCCTGGCCCGCGGGTGCGAGGACTCCGGCGAGGTGGTGACCCTGAAGGAGGTGCTCGCCGACGGCCGGCGGGCCATCGTCTTCGGGCGGGCGGACGAGGAGCGGGTGGTGGAGATCGCCGACGGCCTCGTCGGCGTCCACCTCCGCGCCGGCGACGCCGTGCTCATGGAGAGCCGGTCGCAGCTCCTGGTGGAGAAGCTCCCGCGCCCCGAGGTCGAGGAGCTCGTGCTCGAGGAGGTGCCCGACGTCACGTACGCGGACGTCGGCGGGCTCGACGAGCAGATCGAGGCGATCACCGACGCCGTTGAGCTGCCGTACCTCCACCGGGAGCTGTTCGGGGAGTACCGGCTGCCGGCGCCCAAGGGCATCCTGCTCTACGGCCCGCCGGGTTGCGGCAAGACCCTGATCGCCAAGGCCGTCGCCAATTCCCTGGCGAAGAAGGTCGCCGAGGTGACGGGCAACGACGCCGTGCGGAGCTACTTCCTCAACATCAAGGGCCCCGAGCTGCTCAACAAGTACGTGGGGGAGACGGAGCGGCAGATCCGCCTGGTCTTCCAGCGGGCCCGGGAGAAGGCCGAGGAGGGCGTGCCGGTCATCGTCTTCTTCGACGAGATGGACTCGCTGTTCCGCACCCGCGGCACGGGCATCAGCTCGGACATCGAGTCGACCATCGTGCCCCAGCTCCTGGCCGAGATCGACGGGGTCGAGGCACTGCGCGACGTGATCGTGATCGGCGCCTCCAACCGCGAGGACCTGATCGACCCGGCGATCCTCCGACCGGGGCGCCTCGACGTCAAGATCAAGATCGAGCGCCCCGACAGCGACGCGGCGGCGCAGATCTTCGGGCGGTACCTGACGCCCGACCTCCCCCTCGACCCTGCCGAGGTGGAGCGCCTGGGCGGCGGCGACCCGGCCAAGGCCGTGCTGGGGATGATCGACGCCACCGTGGCAGAGATGTACCGGGCCGACGACGAGAACAAGTTCCTGGAGGTCACCTACCAGAACGGCGACAAGGAGGTCCTCTACTTCCGGGACTTCGCGTCGGGGGCGATGATCGAGAACATCGTGCGCCGGGCGAAGAAGCTGGCCATCAAGCGTGCCATCGCCGGTGACAGCACGGGGATCCGCACCACCGATCTGCTCGAGTCGATCCGCCGGGAGTACAAGGAGAACGAGGACCTGCCGAACACGACGAACCCGGACGACTGGGCCCGGATCTCGGGCAAGAAGGGCGAGCGCATCGTCTACGTGCGCACGCTCCTCGCCGACCGGGACGAGACCACGGGCGGGCGGTCGATCGAGCGGGTGGGCACCGGCCAGTACCTGTGAGCCCGCTGCGGGTGCCGACGCGTTAGGGTCCTGGCTGTGGCCGTTCCCAAGGTGTGCGGCATCGAGACCGAGTACGGCATCCAGCACGTGGGTGGTGACGGCAACCCGGTCACCTCCTCGTCGTTGCTGGTGAACGCGTACGTCGCGGGCCTGTCGCGCGCCGGCTGGGACTTCGAGGACGAGTCGCCGGGGAACGACGCCCGCGGGTTCGCGCGGGAGGGTGCGCTGCCTCCGGAGGTGGAGACCCACCTCGTCAACGCGGTGCTCACCAACGGCGCCCGCTACTACGTCGACCACGCCCACCCGGAGTTCTCGACGCCCGAGTGCGCCGACGCCGCCGAACTGGTGCGGTTCGACCTCGCAGGCGAGGAGGTGCTGCGGCGCTCCATGCGAGCGGTGGCGAGCGTGCTGCCGCCGGGCCAGCGCATCGTCGTCTACAAGAACAACTCCGACGGCAAGGGCAACTCCTACGGCACCCACGAGAACTACCTGATGGACCGGTCGGTGCCGTTCTCGCGGATCGCGCACCTGGTACCGGCCCACTTCGTGACCCGCCAGGTGTTCTGCGGCGCAGGCAAGGTCGGCGTGGAGACGCCGGGCGCCCCCGCCGACGTGCCGTACCAGCTCTCGCAGCGGGCGGAGTTCTTCGAGGAGGAGGTCGGGCTCGAGACCACCCTGAAGCGGCCGATCGTGAACACCCGCGACGAGCCGCACGCCGACCCGCGCCGCTTCAGGCGGCTCCACGTCATCGTCGGCGACGCCAACCGGGCCGAGGTGGCGACCTACCTGAAGGTCGGGACGACCGCCTTCGTGCTGGCGATGATCGAGGACGACGTGTTCGGGTCGCCGGACGTGGTCCCGACCGACCCGGTACGGGCGATCAGGCAGGTTGCCGTCGACCCGACGCTGCGCACCACGATCGACCTGGCGGACGGCCGGCGGGCGACCGCCGTGTCGGTGCAGTGGGAGCTGTTCGAGCGCGCTCGCAAGTACGCGGAGCACCACGGCTACGCGGCGGTCGGCGGCGAGAGCGTCGGAGCGGACGTGCTCCGACGGTGGGAGCAGGTGCTCCACGGCCTCGAGACCGACCCGGCGGAGGTCGCCGCCCAGGTCGACTGGGCCGCCAAGCTCCAGCTCCTGCAGGCGTACCGGGAGCGCCACGGCCTCTCCTGGGACGACCAGCGCCTGGCCGCCGTGGCGCTGCAGTACCACGACCTGCGGCCGGAGCGGTCGCTCTTCGCCCGGCTCGCCACGGAGCGCCTGGTGGACCCGGCCGACGTCGAGCGGGCGGTGGTGGAACCACCGCGCTCGACCCGGGCGTACTTCCGGGGACGGTGCCTGGCGCGCTGGGCGGGTGCGGTGGCCGGCGCCAACTGGGACTCGCTCGTCCTCGATCTCGGGACCGACCCGCTGCGTCGCATCCCTATGATGGACCCGCTGCGCGGAACCGCGGACCACGTCGAGGCGCTGCTCGACCAGTGTTCGTCGCCAGCGGACCTGGTGGCACGGTTGAGCGGTGGAGAGAGGGAACCCAGGGATGGCTGAACGGGAGCTCAAGCGCAAGCAGGCGCCGAGCACGCGCGAGGAGCCGGCGGTGGAGGAGACCCCTGCCACGGCCGGTCAGGGGGAGAAGCTCAAGGCCGAGCTCGACGACCTCCTGGACGAGATCGACGAGGTGCTCGAGGAGAACGCCGAGGAGTTCGTCCGCAACTACGTCCAAAAGGGCGGGGAGTAGCCATGGCGCTGCCGATGTTCGCCCCGGGGGACGACCCGGGGCCCGACTTCGCCGCGCTCCTCCGGCTGGCGAGCCCCCAGGCGCTCCCGGAGGCATCGCCGCCGGCGGGGGGGGCTGGCCGGGCACCGGAGCTGCAGCTGCGCCACGCCACGACGGTGGTCGCCCTGCGCTTCGCCGACGGCGTGGTCATGGCCGGTGACCGCCGGGCCACCGAGGGCAACTTCATCGCCCACCGGGCGATGGAGAAGGTGTTCCCGGCCGACCGCCACTCGGCAGTGGCGATCGCCGGCGCGGCGGGCCCGGCGGTGGAGATGGTGAAGCTCTTCCAGACGCAGCTCGAGCACTACGAAAAGGTGGAGGGCGTCGCCCTGAGCCTGGAGGGCAAGGCCAACCAGCTGGGCCAGATGGTGCGCGAGCACCTGCCCATGGCGTTCCAGGGCCTGGCCGTGGTGCCCCTCTTCGCCGGTTACGACCTCCGCCGCGCCACCGGCCGGATCTTCACCTACGACGTGACGGGCGGCCACTACGAGGAGGCCGACCACGCCGCCACGGGGTCCGGAGGGCGTGACGCCCGGACCACCATCAAGCTGGGGTGGCATCCCGACCTGTCGGCGGCCGCCGCCGTCGAGCTGGCCGTCACCGCGCTCTACAACGCCGCCGACGAGGACTCCGCCACCGGCGGGCCCGACGTGGTGCGGGGTATCTACCCGGTCGTGGCCACGGTGACCGCGGCGGGGTACGAGCGCGTGGCCGAAGACGAGGTCGCGGCCCGGTTCGCCGAGGTCGTCGCTCGCGGCATCGGAGGTCGCCGGTCATGACCATGCCGTTCTACGTGGCTCCCGAGCAGGTCATGAAGGACCGCGCCGAGTACGCGCAGAAGGGCATCGCCCGCGGCCGGTCCCTCGTCGCCACCACCTACGCCGAGGGCATCCTCATCGTCGCCGAGAACCCGTCCCGGTCGCTGCACAAGGTGAGCGAGATCTACGACCGCATCGCCTTCGCCGGGGTGGGAAAGTACAACGAGTTCGACCAGCTCCGGGTGGCAGGCGTCCGCCACGCGGACACCAAGGGGTTCGCCTTCAGCCGCGAGGACGTGGACGCCCGTTCCCTCGCCAACCTGTACGCGCAGTTCCTGGGCAACGTCTTCACCCACGAGATGAAGCCGCTGGAGGTCGAGATCCTGGTGGCGGAGCTCGGGTGGAACGGCCGGCCCGACCAGCTGTACCACGTCGCCTACGAGGGGACCATCACCGACGAGGACCGCTTCGCCGTCCTCGGCGGCGACGCCGAGTCGCTCGCCACGCGGTTCGGGGAGGCGTTCAGCCAGGGCTGGTCGCTGTCCGAGGCACTGGCCGCCTGCGTGCGGACCCTCGCCGGCCCGGACCGGCGCCTCGGCGCCGACGACCTGGAGGTGGCCGTCCTGTCACGCGGCGAGGAGCGGCGTGCCTTCCGCCGCGTCAACGGCGCCGAGCTCGCCGGGCTGCTGCGCGCACAGGAGGAGGGCGAGGCCGGCGGCCAGCCGGCGGGGGAGCCGTCACCCGAGGACGCCGGCGGGCCACCTGGGGGCACGCCACCGGAGGACACCGGCGGGCCGGGCGGCGGCGACAGCGCCGGATCGTGAACGTGCAGCCGGCCGGCTAGCGCTCAGGCCTGGCCGCGCTGGTCGTCGCCGAAGACGGCCTCGACCTCGTCGGCCAGCAGGAGCTGCCTCGCCTCGGGAGCCCGCCCGGCCTCCACCAGCACGTCGACCGGTCCGGGTAGCGGGTACACGCTGTCGCCACCGCGCATGGTGGCGACGATCCCGTCGGCCCCGAGCCTGGCCACGAGCACCTGGGCTTCGAAGCGCGACCCCACCGTCGTGAGCGGCACCAGCGGCCACGTGGCCATGCTGGGAAGGCTAGCGTGCCCGGGCCCGGAGCACCCGGGTCCGGCTCCGCCGGTGCCCGGGCACCGGCGGCTGACCGCACTACGGTGACGCCCGTGGACCGGCGCATCTTCGGGTTGGAGAACGAGTACGGCGTGACGTGCACCCTGCGGGGGCAGCGGCGCCTCAGCCCGGACGAGGTGGCCCGCTACCTGTTCCGCCGGGTGGTGAGCTGGGGACGCTCGTCCAACGTCTTCCTCGACAACGGCGCCCGCCTGTACCTCGACGTGGGCAGCCATCCCGAGTACGCCACGCCGGAGTGCGACCGGATCGACGAGCTCGTCGCGCACGACAAGGCGGGCGAGCAGATCCTGGACCACCTCGTCGAGGGCGCCGAGGCCCGCCTGCGGGAGGAGGGGATCCGCGGGACCATCTACCTCTTCAAGAACAACACCGACTCCGCGGGCAACTCCTACGGCTGCCACGAGAACTACCTGACGAGCCGGCGCGACGACTTCTCGCACTACACCGAGGTGCTCATCCCGTTCCTGGTGAGCAGGCAGATCTACGCCGGGGCCGGGAAGGTCCTGCAGACCGCGCGCGGGGCGACGTTCTGCCTGTCCCAGCGCGCCGAGCACATCTGGGAAGGCGTGTCGTCGGCCACGACGAGGAGCCGGCCCATCATCAACACGCGCGACGAGCCCCACGCCGACGCCGAGCGCTTCCGCCGCCTGCACGTGATCGTCGGCGACTCGAACATGAGCGAGTACGCGACGTACCTGAAGATCGGCGCCACCAGCCTGCTCCTGCACATGCTGGAGGACCCCGCCACCGTCCTGCGGGACCTCACCCTGGAGAACCCGATCCGGGCGATCCGCGAGATCAGCCACGACCTGACCTGCCGGCGCAAGGTTCGCCTGGCCAACGGCCGCGAGGTCAGCGCCCTCGACATCCAGTCCGAGTACCTGTCGCGCGCCCTGCGCTTCCGGGACAGCCGCGGGCTCGACCCCCAGGAGGAGCGGGCGCTCGAGATGTGGGAGCACTGCCTGCACGGGCTCGAGAACGACCCCATGGCGCTCGCGTCCCAGTGCGACTGGGTCGCCAAGTACCAGCTGATCGAGGCCTACCGCGAGCGGCACGAGCTGCCGCTGGGCCACCCCAAGGTGGCGCTGCTGGACCTGCAGTACCACGACGTCAACCGCGAGCGCGGCCTCTTCTACCGGATGCAGCGCCACGGGCGGATGGAGCGCGTCATCGACGACGACGCCATCACGCAGGCCACGTCGACGCCGCCGCAGACGACCCGGGCCCGCCTGCGCGGGGAGTTCATCCGCCGGGCCAAGCAACGCCGCCGCGACTTCACCGTCGACTGGGTCCACCTGAAGCTGAACGACCAGGCACAGCGCACGGTCCTGCTCAAGGACCCGTTCCGCTCCCACGACGAGCGGGTGGAGAAGCTGATCGCGGGCCTCTGACCGGTACCGCAGCGGCCGCGACCGGCAGGCCGTGGCGGGCGCGCCGGAAGGGCTCGGGTACAGGTACGCCACGCCAGGCGGTGCGCCGGCGCGGGCTGGACCCTGCTGGCCGGGCCCCGGGCGTGGTGGCTGCAGGCCACCCACCCAACGATCGCCCGCAAGCGGGTCGCCCGCCCGGGACCGGCGCGCCGGGCCCGGTCATCGTGCCTGGCGCCCGCCTCGTAGACTTCGCGCGTGTTCTCTCTGGACCCGGCCAAGCTCCTGGTGGTGCTCGTGGTCGCCCTGGTGGTGCTGGGCCCGGACAAGCTCCCCCGCGCCGCCCGGCAGGCGGGCGCCGCGTGGAACCAGCTCCGGCGCTGGCGGGCCCGCCTGGAGGACGAGGTGCGCTCGACGTTCCCCGACCTGCCCGCGGCGCACACGATCACCGAGGCGATGCGGTCGCCGCTGTCGTTCCTCGACCGCCTGGCCGACGACCACGAGCGGACCGAGCCTGCCGCCGCTGCGCCCGGCGCCGCGGCGGGCAGCGGGACGGCTGCCGGTGCGGGTGCGCGCCTGGGGGACGGCACCGGCGCCTCGAACGGCGCCGCTGCGCCCGCCGCGGCGGGCACCGACGGGGGGACGGGCGCCGGCACGGGGGGCGGTCCCCTCGACGCGGACGCCCCGGCCGGCGACGGCGAGGCACCCGGGCCAGAGCGGCTCCCCGAGTGGTACGTGGCGAGGTCGCGGGCGCAGGCCGACAGGCACGGCCGGGCCCAGGGGCCGGCGGGCGAAGGCAACGGCCGGGCCCCGGGGCCGGCGGGTGACGGGGT
>JAJZYI010000013.1 GCA_021798135.1 Actinomycetes bacterium
CGGCGGTCCCGGGACCACCGCCACGGGCCGAGCGCCGCCGGCGCCGACCGCGCCCCGCTCGACCAGCACGGCCACGGCCGCGTCGACCTGCTCCTCCACCGGGCCGCTCAGCCGGCGGCCCGCTCGCCCGCTGGCGACGGCGCGGACGGCCGCCACCCGGGTGGGGCTCCCGGCCGCGCCCCACGGGCCGGCGGACCCGAGATCGCCGGCGGTGAGCCGGCGGACCCGGTCCGGTGCGACGGCTGACCACGTCGCCTCCGGCACCTTCGCCGGCTGGCAGAGCCGCTCGGCCACGGCCAGCACGGCGGGCAGGTCGAGCGCGAGCTCGCACCCGCCGTCGTCCTGCTCACAGCGGACGCGGACGCCCCACGCCGCGCCGCCGGCCGTGCCGCCCGGGTCGAGGTCGAGGTCGAGGTGGCGGACCGCGCCGGCGAACGGGAGGTCGAGCAGCTCGGCCAGCTCCGGGCCCACCTGGCCGGTCTCGGCGTCGAGCGACGACCGGCCCACCAGGACGAGGTCGCACGGCCCCAGCCGTGCCACCACGGCGGCGAGGGCGCGGGCCGTGGCGAGCGTGTCCGAACCGGCGAACGCCGGGTCGGACACCAGCACGGCCTCGTCGGCGCCCCAGGCGAGCGCCTCGCGCAGCACCGCCTCCGCCGGGGGCGGCCCCAGCGTCACGACCGTGCACCTCCCGCCGGTCGACCGGGACAGCTCGACCCCCTTGGCCAGGGCACGCCGGCAGTAGGCGTTCATCTCGAGCGGCACGCTGGCGCGCCGCAGCCGGCCCGTGGCGTCGAGGTCCAGGACCTCGGCGCCGGGCACCTGCTTCACCAGCACGACGACGCGCAGACCGTTCACGCGAGCTCCTCCTCCTCCGGTGGCGGCGGCCATGCGTCGCCCGGGGCGGGCACCGTCCCGGCGACGGCCGACGGCAGGGTCACGACCACGCTGGCGCCGCCCCCGCGCCGGTTGCGCGCCGCCACGGTCCCGCCGTGCGCCACCGCGATCGTCCGCACCACGGCGAGCCCGAGGCCCACCGCCTGGCGGTCGCCACGCCGCGCCGTGCATGCCGTGGCGAAGCGGTCGAACACCCGCGGCAGCAGCTCATCGGGGAACCCGGGGCCGCGGTCGAGCACCTCGATGCTCGCACCGCCGGGGGCACGACGAACCTGGACCTCCACGACCGATCCCTGCGGGGCGTGCGCCAGCGCGTTGGCCACCAGGTTGTCGACGACCTGCTGCAGGCGGTCACCGTCCACCCGGGCCACCACGCCGGGATCGGCGTCGAGGACCAGGTCGACCCCGCCGGCGTCCGCCAGCGGTCGCAGCGCCTGCAGGGAGCGGGCCACCGCCGGCTCGACGGGCCCCTCGGCGGCCTGCAGGTGCAGGACGCCCTCGTCACCGCGCGCGAGCAGCAGCAGGTCCTCCGACATCCGGACCAGCTGCTCCACACGGCGGGCGAGCACGTCGAGCGACCGCCGCAGCTCCGCGTGGCTGCGGCCGGGCCGCCGGGCCGTCTCGAGCTCGGCGCGCATGGCGGCCACCGGGGTCCGCAGCTCGTGGCTGGCGTCGGCGACGAAGCGCCGCTGGCTGTCCAGGACGCCGTGCAGGCGGTCGAGGAGCGCGTTGAACGTGCGGGCGAGCCGGGCGACTTCGTCACGGGTGCCCGGCTCGGCGAGGCGGCGGCCCGACTGCTGCTGCGAGATGGCCGCCGCCTCGCGCCGCAGCCGCTCGACGGGGCGCAGGGCCATGCCGGCCAGCAGCCAGGCTCCAGCTCCCGCCGCGACCACCACGAGGGGCCCGCCGACCACGAGCACCAGCCGCAGCCGGGCGGTGGCGTTCTCGAGCTCGTCGAGGGACCGGCCCACGACCAGGACGAGCCCCGCGGTGCCGAGCGCGTGCTCCGCCAGCAGCAGGTGCGGGTCGTGCCACCCCGGGAGCGACCGCTGGACCAGGACGGTGCCGCGCGACGCGGCAGCCCGTTCGGCGGGGCTCAGCAGGCTGGCGCGGCCAGCGGTGGGCGTCGCGTACGCGACCGAGCCGTTCGCCGCCAGGACCTGCACGACGTTCTGGTCCCCCACCGCCACGGGTCGCATCGCCTGCGGCGCCGCCGGCCCGCGCCCCGCCAGGTCGGCGTCGGCGCGCAGCGCGGCACGGCGCAGCGAGTCCACCAGGGTGGCCCGCATCCCCGCCTGCAGGCTCGTCGCCACCAGGACCCCGCCTGCGGCGACCAGGGCGGCGACGATCGCCACCACCAGGACGACCAGGCGCGTCCTGATCGGCACGGCACCTCACCGCGCTGCCCGCAGCCGGTAGCCGAGACCCTGCACCGTCTCGATGTCCGAGCGGCCGAAGGGTCGGTCGACCTTGCGCCGCAGGCGGACGATGTACTGGTCGAGGGCGTTCGGCGACACGGCGACGTCCCGCCCCCACACCGCCCGGCGGATGCTGTCCCGGCTCAGGACGATGCCGGGCCGGCGCATGAGCATCGCCAGGATCTCGCTCTCGCGCCGGGACAGGTCGATCGGCGTGTCCCCCCGCCACACCCGCCCTTCCACCAGGTCGAGGCGCAGGTCGCCGGCGGCCAGCACGGTCTCCGGGGCCCCGGTCCTGCGCCGCAGCAGGGCCCGGAGGCGCAGCACGAGCTCGGCCAGGCTGTACGGCTTGACGATGTAGTCGTCGGCGCCGTCGTGGAAGCCCTGGATCCGGTCCTCCTCCTCGCCGGCGGCCGTGGCCATGAGGACCGGCACCCAGCAGCCGGCCGTGCGCAGCTGGAAGCAGACCTCCCTGCCGTTGAGCCCCCGCAGCAGCAGGTCGAGGACGAGCACGTCCGCCGGCCCGGCCTGCACGCGCCGGACCGGGTCGAGGAGCATGGCGAGCGCCTCGTTGCCGTCGCCGGTCTCGGAGACCGTGAAGCCCTCCTCGGCGAGGTACCGGGCCGTCGCCGACCGGAGGCCGGCGTCGTCCTCGACGACCAGCACGTGCGCTGACGCCTCCTCGGCCCGGCACGCCGGGAACGTGACGCCCCTCGGCCCGGGCGGGGCCGTCACGCGTTGACCCCGCTGTCGCGGCCGGCGACGCCGGCGACGATGTGCCGCTGCAGCAGGAGGAACAGCACCACGATGGGGGCGAGGGCGAGGAGCACGGCGGACGTGAGCTTCCGCCAGTTCGCCTCGAAGGTCTGCATGTAGTGGCCGAGGGCCACCTCGATCGGCTGGACCGAGTGGGAAGACGTCATGATGAGCGGCCACTGGAACTGGTTCCACGACGTGATGAAGGTGAGCAGCGCCACCGTCACGACGGCGGGCCGGGCCAGGGGCAGCGCCACGCGCCAGATGTAGCGGAGGTGGCCGACGCCCTCGAGCCGGGCGGCCTCCCAGTAGGCACGGGGCAGGCCCTTGAAGAACTGGCGGAACAGGATGACCCCGAACGTGCTGGCCGCGAACGGGACGATCTGGACGGTGTAGGAGTTGAGCAGGTGCAGGTGCAGCGCCACCGCGTACTGCGGGATCAGCAGGGCCTGGGCCGGCAGCATGATCACGGCCAGCACGAGGGCGAAGAAGAACCCGCTCCCCTTGAACGACAGCTCGGCCAGCGCGTAGCCGGCCATGGCCGACGTGGCGATGACGAGCGCCACGGTGGTCCCGGCGACGAAGGCCGTGTTGAGCATGTACCGGGCCCAGTCGGTGTGGCCGAGGACGTCCAGGAAGGCGCCGGTGTGGAACGACGGGACGAAGCGGGGCGGCAGGGAGTAGACGCCGCCGTGGCTGTTGAACGCCGTGACGAGCACCCAGTACAGCGGGAACGAGAAGAGCACGGCGATGGTGACGACGGCGGCCCACCGCGCCAGCCGCGGCAGGCGGCGCCACCAGCGGCGGAGGCGGCGGCTGCGGGCCCGACGGCTCATCGGTAGAACACGAGACGGTTGGAGATCCACTTCTGCACCAGGGTGAGGAGGAGGATGATGAGGAACAGGACCATGGCCATGGCCGCGGCCAGGCTGAAGTGGTCGTAGACGAACGCCGTCTGGTACACGAGCAGCGAGTCGGTGGTCGTGGAGAAGGCCGGGCCCCCGGCGCCCCCGTGCGGCCCGCCCGTCATGGCGTAGATCTGGGAGAAGGCCTGCCAGCTGTTGACGGTGGCCAGGATCACGACGAAGAAGGTCGTCGGCGACAGCAGCGGCCAGATGACCCTGCGGAAGATCCGCTTGCGCCGGGCGCCGTCGAGCTGCGCGACCTCCACCAGCTCCCGGGGCACGTTGGCCAGGCCGGCCAGGAAGACGATGACGTACAGGCCCAGGGAGTGCCAGAGGCTGTCGATCATGACGGCCGGGAGGGCCCACCGGGTGCTCCCGAGCCACCCGAGCGCGGGCAGGTGGAGCGTCCGCAGCACGAAGTTGGCCAGGCCGAACTGCGGGTTGAAGATCCACACCCAGATGATCGACGTGGCCACCACCGGCGTGACGTGGGGGAGGAACACCGCCGAGCGCCACACGCCGCCGCGGCGCGCCGTGACGGCCTCGCGCAGCACCAGGGCGATGCCCAGGGCGAGCAGCACCGTGGCCGGGATCATGACCAGCGTGTAGTAGCCGGTGGTGGCCAGCGAGTGCCAGAACAGCGGCTGCGCGAACAGCCGGCGGAAGTTCTGGAGGCCGACGAACCGCGTGGCCGACGACAGCACGCCCCAGTGGAAGAACGAGATGTAGACGAGGTACGCGGCCGGCACGTAGAAGAACACGACGAAGACGGTCACCGCCGGGAAGAGCAGCCCGTAGGCGACGGCCCGGTCCTTCAGCCGCCGGAGCCGGTGACCGGGCGACCGGCCCGGGCCCGCCTGCGGGGAGGGGCCCGGCACGGCCGGGGCGTCGACGGCGGTGCCCCCGGGCGCCGTGATGGCCGTCACCGCGCACCGCCCGGCGTGCCCGGGCGGACGAGCCCGGCGGCCCTGGCGACCTTCCCGTCACCGGCCGTGCCGGCGCCGGCCACGCTGGCGTCACCGGCCGCGCCCCTGCCGACGGGCGCGGCGACACCCGGGGCCGTCCCGCCGGCGCTCATACCGTGACCGCGATGCGCTCGCGGTCGGCGACGGTCCCCAGGCGCTCGCCGGTGCCCGTGTCGAAGACGTGGACGTGCTCGGGGAGCGCGCCGAGCACCAGGTCCTGGTCGCGCACCACGCCGGCGCCGGCCTGCAGGTGCGCGACCACGCCGCCCCCGCAGGGCAGCGACCCGTGGACCAGCAGGTGGCTGCCCAGGTTCTCCACCACGTCCACGCGGCACGACACCCGGGCGAGGTCGTCCTGGTGCCGGCCGGCGAGCCGCAGGTGCTCGGGGCGGACGCCCACGGTGACCGCCCGCCCGTCGCTCCAGGGAGCGCCGCCCGCGTCGCGGGGGAGCTCCACGCCGGGCGCCGCGTCCCCGAACGGGTCGCCGTCGCCCGCCGCGGCGCGCGGCCACAGGTTCATGCCGGGCGAGCCGATGAAGCCGGCGACGAACACGTCGGCGGGCCGGTCGTAGACGTCGCCCGGCGCGGCGACCTGGCGGATCCTCCCCTCGTGCATCACGACGACCCTGTCTGCCAGCGTCAGCGCCTCGCTCTGGTCGTGGGTGACGTAGACGGTCGTGACGGGCAGCCGCTCGTGCAGGCGCGCCAGCTCCATGCGCATCCGGTCGCGGAGGCTCGCGTCGAGGTTCGACAGCGGCTCGTCGAGGAGGAAGACCCTCGGCTCGCGGATGAGCGCCCGCCCGAGCGCCACCCGCTGCCGCTGGCCGCCCGACAGCTCCTTGGGGCGGTGGTCGAGGACGTGGTCGATCTCGAGCAGCTCGGCGATCTCCTGCACCCGCCGCCGCTCGTCGGCACGGGCCTTGCGGCGCGAGCCCCGGGGGCGGCGCGACTGCAGGCCGAACGAGAGGTTGCCGGCGACCGTCATGTGCGGGTAGAGCGCGTAGTTCTGGAAGACCATGCCGACGGCGCGGCGGTCGGGCGGCTCGTGGTTCACGACCTCGCCGTCGAAGCGCAGCTCGCCGCCCGTGATCTGCTCCAGGCCCGCCACCATCCGCAGGGTGGTCGTCTTGCCGCAGCCCGACGGGCCGAGCAGCACCACCAGCTCGCCGTCGTCGATCGTCAGGTCGATGCCGTCGACGACGGTCTCCGACCCGTAGGTCTTGACCAGTCCCTGCATCTCGATCCGTGCCATCTGCGCTCCTGCGTTCCGACGCTGCCGGCGCCCCGCTGCGAACGGGCACCGGCACGCCCGGCCTCGAGGCTCACGGTAGGAGCCCTGGGGAACCGGACGGTGTCGAGTTGGTGGGTGGGAGGTGAACTCTTCGCGAACGACCGTGAACGACGGCTGAACCCGGTCTCAGCGCCACGGCCGGACGGCTGCCCGGGGGCCCGGCACACGGAAGGCCAGGGCCGGAGCCGGTGCAACGGGGCCCGCTCACCGGAGACCAGGGCCGCTCACCGGAGACCAGGGCCGCCCACCGGAGACCAGGGCCGCCCACCGGAGACCAGGGCCGCCCACCGGAGACCAGGGCCGCCCACCGGAGACCAGGGCCGCGCACCGGAGACCAGGGCCGGAGCCGCCTGCGTGGTGGCCCCGGCCCTGGCCGGCGGCACCGTCAGAGCTGGCTCGCCCCGCTCATGTACTTGTCGCCCTGCTGCTGCAGCGTCGCCAGCGCGCCCTGCACGGTGTCCTTGCCGGTGACCGCGTCGAACCACGCCGCGTCCAGCGCCGCCTGCACCTCCTTGTAGCTGTCGCTCACCGGCCGGGGCACGCTGTAGGGGGACGAGACCGCCGCGATGGTGGCGACGGCGCCGGGGTGGCCGGCCAGGAACGACGCCGGCATCGCGGCGATGCCCGCACGCGTCTCGGGCGCGAAGCCGGTGTGCTCGGCCCAGTACACCTGCTGAGCGGATGCGAACCACCACTGGACGAAGGTCCAGGCGGCTTCGTCCTGGGCGTGGGTGTGGCCCGTGGGCAGGACGAACCCGAGCCCCTGCACGATGTTGGCGGCGTGGCCCGTGGACCCCGCCGGCTCCACGAACGCCCCGACGGCGAACTTGCCGCCGACGGCGGCGAGCGCCTTGGCGTACCCCGCCGACGTGCCGTCGATCATCGCCATCTTGCCCGCGCCGAAGTCCTCCCGCAGCGTGGTCCCGTGGTGGATCTGGAGCTCGCCGGCCGCGTACAGGCTCCGGAAGTAGGAGAAGGACGCCGTGCCGGCCGGCGTGTCGAAGGCCACCGCCTTGCCGACCGAGTTGCCGCCCTGCAGGAGGGTCCCGCCGTCGCTCATGAAGGCCGGCAGGATGTGGGCGGAGGAGTCCTTCCAGCCGACGGGGATCACCCCGGGGTCCTTGGCCTTGACGGCCGCCGCGTCGCTCGCGAGCTGGGCCCACGTCTTCGGGGCCGACGTGATCCCCGCCTGGCGGAACAGCGCCTCGTTGTACAGGACCTGGGAGAGCTTGACGTCGGCCTGCAGGCGGTAGTGCTGGCCGTTCACCTCGCCGTTCTTCCACACCGCCGGGGCGAAGTTGCCGCTCGAGACCGTCGCGCTTCCCTGCATGAACGGGTTCCACGACACCAGGGCCCCGGCCTTCACGAGCTGCCCGTCGTAGTGGCTGATCTCGGCCAGGACCGGTGCGGTGCCGCTCGGGATCGCCGCCAGGAGCTTCTTCGACGCCTTGGTGACGACGATGGTGACGTGCACCGACGGGTGGCTGGCGTCGAACCGGTCCACCAGGGCCGTCATGGCGGCGCCCACCGGGCCGCCGTTGTGCGACTCCCACAGGGAGACGGCGACCGGGGCCCGGCCGGTTCGCGACGCGGCGGTGGCCGAGTGCGCGGCGGAGCCGCATGCGGCCAGCAGCACGGCGCCTCCCGCCAGGCCGGTGACCGCTGCCGCCCGCCCCGGGCGCGCCCACCTGCTCGCCGCCTGGACCTTCCCGGTGCCGGTGCCACCCGGGACCCTCCCTGCGCCAGGCGCCTTCCTCTTCGCAATTCGCACGATCTGTCCCTTCCTCGGTCCGGCGCGCCTGCGGTCGGTACGCGCCGCGACGGCACGGTACGGCGGGAAGGTGAACGAGCCGCGTCCGCGAGGAGACCGGCGGAGGAACTGTCGGGGAACGGAGGTGAACCGTTCTGAACGGCCGTTCACGACCGTTCACGGCCGTTCGCTGGCCCACCGCGCGCGGCGGGCCGGCAGCCGCGCCGGCCCGCGCCGGAAGCGCGGGAGGACCGCGACGTCCGTGAGTGCCGGCGGACCGGGAAGACCGGGAGGACCGGGAGCGCCGGCGGGCCCCGTCAGCCGGTGGCCGGCGGCGCCTGGTGGCGGGTGTCGAGCCAGCGACGGAAGCCCGCCGCGTTCGAGTGCACGCCGTTGAGCGTCTCGAGCTTGTCGCGGTGCGCCGGGTCGACCCCGGCGAGGTCGGCCCCGAAGGCGGCGTCGAGCGCGGCGGCGATGTCCTCGCCGGCACGCCACGCCCGCTCGGCCACCTCGGCCCACCGGCGGAGCGTGCCGGTCGCCTCCTCGAGCAGGTCGAGCGGGTTCTCGACCAGGCCGTAGTGGGCGAGCGCCAGGCCGCTGGGGCGCCGGTCGGCGAAGCGCCGCAGCGACGTGAGCGCCTGCTCCAGGTCGAAGTCGGGGGGCGGCGTCGACGGCCGCAGCACCCCCGCGTCGGGGAGCCGGACGCCGACGGCGTCCCCGGCGAACAGCAGGCCGCTCACCGAGTCGTGCAGCGCGAGGTGGTGCTTGGCGTGCCCGGGGGAGTCCACGGTGGTGAGCACCCGGTCGGGACCGACCCGAAGCTCCTCCCCGTCGGCCAGCACGTGGATGCGCTCGGCCGGGGTGGGGTCGAGCCGGCCGTAGAGCGAGTCGAGCAGCGACCCGTAGACGCGGGACGCCGAGTCGACCAGGCGGCCGGGGTCGGCGAGGTGGCGGGCGCCGCGCTCGTGCACGTAGACCGTGGCCCGGGGGAAGGCGCGGGCGACGTCGCCCACACCGCCTGCGTGGTCCAGGTGGATGTGCGTGACGGCGACGCCGGCGAGGTCCTCGGGCGACACGCCGAGGTCGTCGAGCGCCTGCAGCAGCGTCGGCACCGAGCTCTGGCTGCCGGTCTCCACCAGCACCGGGGCCGGCCCCTCGACGAGGTAGCCGGCGGTGACGCGCTCCCAGCCGCCGAGCAGCGTGTCGATCTCGATGACGCCGGGGGCGATGACGCGGCTCACGAGCCCAGCTCGATGACGACCTTGACGTCGTCGGCCTGGCGCTCCAGCGCGTCCTGCCAGCGGTCGACCGGCACCCGGCGCGACACCAGGCGGCCGAGCCAGCGCTGGTCGGCGGCGGCGAGCGCCTCGGCCGCCGCCTCGTAGTGCCGGCGGTTGGCGTTCACCGAGCCCACGGTGGCCTCGTTCTCCAGCACCATCGACCGGTTGAGCACCCCGGCGTCGACGTCCAGGCTGCGCCCGCCCGACGACACCCCGGTGAGGCAGACCACCCCGCCGGGGCCCACGTGCTCCATGGCGTCGAAGACGAGGCCGCCCACGCCCGTGCACTCGATCACGACGTCCGGGGCCTCGACCGCCTGGTGGATGGGGCCGGTGTGGTACGTGGCCCCCAGGTCCTTCACCAGATCGGGCTTGGGGCCCGACGTCACCTGGTCGATCACGTGCACGTCGAGGCCGCGTTGCACGCCGATCATGGCGGCCAGCAGCCCAATGGGCCCGGCGCCGGTCACCACGGCCGTCGCCGGCGACCAGTGCGCCCGGCCGCCGATGCGGTCGACCTGCTCCCACGCCTTGGCGACCACGCTCGTCGGCTCGAGCAGCACGCCCAGCATGCCGAGGGTCGGGTCGACCTTGACGGCGTAGTCGGGCGTGATCCGGTAGCGCTCGGAGCAGTAGCCGTCGTGCTCCTTGATGCCCCGCTCGGTGTACTGCCCGTTCCGGCAGAAGTCCCACTCGCCCACCGCGCAGTTCGGGCACGGCACGGGGTCCGGCCGGCGGACGATCCCGACCACCAGGTCGCCCTCGGCGAGCGCCCCGCCCGCCGGCGCCTGCAGCACCCGCCCGATCGACTCGTGGCCGAGGACCAGCCGGTCGCGGCCCGGCGGCGCCCAGCCGTACTCGCCGCCCAGGATCTCCACGTCGGTCCCGCACACCCCGACCCCGAGCGTCTCCACCAGCACCGGCCCGTCGGACTCGGGAGGCTCGGGGACGTCGTCCAACCGGGCACTGCCCTTCACCAGGGGCTGCACCGTCAGTGCCTTCATCGTCGTGGTCCTCCTTCGCGTTGGCGGCATCGTCCGCGGCACCGGCCGGCCTGCGGGCGCCGCGGCGCCTCTGAGGGCGCGGGCGAGGCGCCCGGTGCCCGTGGCGGTGCGGCGCCCGGCGCCAGCGGTGTCACGATGCCCGTGGCCGCGCCGTCACGACCCCTTGCCGTTGCCCCGCGCCGCACGGGCGGCGCGCACCCCCCGGCCCATGCCGAGGAAGCGGCCCTGCAGCCGCATGGCGCGACCCTGGGACCGGTGGACGGCCCGGCGCATCATCTGGAGCGTCTCGGACCGCTCCTCGCCGTAGTCCATGTGCCGCCCGGACAGGTTGTAGGCGGCGTTGACCAGGGACACGTGCGAGAACGCCTGGGGGAAGTTGCCCACCTGCCGACGCGCCCGAGCGTCGTACTCCTCGGACAGCAGGCCCAGGTCGTTGCGCAGGTCGAGCAGGCGCTCGAACAGGCTGCGGGCGTCGTCGGTCCGCCCCACCAGGTAGAGGCAGTCCGCCAGCCAGAACGAGCAGGCGAGGAAGGCCCCCTCGTGGCCCTGCAGGCCGTCGACGTCGCCCGCCTCCTCGGCCCGGTAGCGCAGCACGAAGCCGTCCTCGGTCAGGTCGCGCTCGATGGCCTCGATCGTGGACCGGACCCGCTCGTCGGTGGCCGGGAGGAAGCCCACCAGCGGGATCATGAGGAGGCTGGCGTCGAGCCCGGTGCCCCCGTAGTACTGGGTGAAGGCGCCGACGTCGCTGTTGAAGCCCTTGGCGCACACCTCGGCGTGGATCTCGTCGCGCAGCTGCCGCCAGCGGTCCAGCGGCCCGGCGAAGCCGCACTCCTCGACCGAGCGGACCGCCCGGTCGACCGCCACCCAGGCCATCACCTTGGAGTGGGTGAAGTGCCGGCGGGGCCCTCGCACCTCCCAGATGCCGTCGTCCGGCTCGCGCCAGCCCGACTCGATGAAGTCGAGCAGCGCCAGCTGCAGGTCCCACGCCGACTCGCTCGGCGGGTCGCCGGCGCGAGCCGAGTCGTAGAGGGCGGACAGGACCTCGCCGTACACGTCGAGCTGGAACTGGCCCGCCGCCGCGTTGCCGATCCGGACGGGGGCGGCCCCCTCGTAGCCGGGGAGCCAGTCCGCCTGCCACTCCTCGAGCCGCCGCTCGCCGGCCGGCCCGTACATGATCTGCAGGTCGGCGGCGTCGCCCGCCACGGCGCGCAGCAGCCAGTCGCGCCAGGCCATGGCCTCCTCGTGGTAGCCGCCGCGCATGAGCGCCTGCAGCGTCAGGGTGGCGTCGCGCAGCCAGCAGTAGCGGTAGTCCCAGTTCCGGCTGCCGCCCAGGGTCTCGGGCAGGGACGTGGTCGCCGCCGCCACGATCCCGCCGGTGGGCTGGTACGTGAGCGCCTTCAGGGTCACGAGCGACCGCACCACCGCCGACCGCCACTCGCCCGAGAAGGTGCACTGCGCCGCCCACTCGTTCCACCAGGCCTCCGTCTCGTCGACGGCGAACACGGCGTCGATCGGGCGGGGCGGCTCCTCGTGGGACGGGAACCACGTGAGGACGAACGGCACGTGCTGGCCGGCCGACACCGAGAACTCCGCCACGGTGGTGCGGTCGCGCCCCTGGGTGTGGACGGTGGTCCACAGCGCCAGGCCGTCGGGGCCGGCCAGGGCGGTGAGCATGCCGTCGAGCCGGCGCACCCACGGCACCACCCGCCCGTAGCCGAACCGCATGACGAGGTCCATCGACATCCTGACGGTGCCGGAGACGCCCTCCACGATGCGGACGACCTGCGGGTGCGTCTCGCGGATGGGCATGCAGTCGACGATGCGGACCGTGCCGCCGTCAGCGTCGAACTCCGTCTCCAGGACCAGGGTGTCGCCGCGGTAGCCGCGCCGGGCCGCCCGGCCGCCGCCCACCGGCGCCAGGCGCCAGAAGCCGGCCTGGCCGTCACCGAGCACGGCGGCGAAGCACGCCTCGGAGTCGAAGCGCGGCAGGCAGAGCCAGTCGATGGAGCCGTCCGCACCCACGAGCGCGGCCGTGTGCGTGTCCCCGATCAGGCCGTAGTCCTCGATGGGCTGGCTCATGGCGCCCATTCTTACCCGGCCCGCACGTCCGGCATGGGGTCGGCCGCCTCCCGGGGGCGCCGGGACCGCCCCACAGCCCGGCAGCGTCACCGAGCTGCGGGAGTGATCCTCACCGTCAGCTGACGCAGCCCTCCGTCGACACCGTCGCCGTGCGCGTCCGGGCCTGCTGCACCTCCGCCAGGACCGCCGGGGTGGCGAGCGCGTAGCCGATCCCCCCGTTGGTGGTGGAGCGGGCGAAGACCACGCCGACCACCGTGCCGTTCGGCTCCACCAGCGGGCCGCCGGAGTTGCCGGGCCGGATGGTCGCGTCGATCTCGTACACCTCGCGGGTGGTCTGGGCCTTGCCGTAGATGTCGAGCCCCGTCGCCTGGAATGCGTCGGCCACGGCCGCCGGGACGGCGGTGAACGGCCCGCCTCCCGGGTAGCCGAGGGCGGCGCCGACCACGCCGCGGCGGACGAGCGACCCGTCGACGGCGAGGGAGGGCACGTGGACACCCGGCACCCGCATGACGGCGAGGTCGAGGCGGGGGTCGAACAGCACCACCTGCGTCGGGTACGGCCCCCCGTTCAGGGCCTCGACCACCGGGTGGTGGATGCCGGCGACGACGTGGGCGTTGGTCACCACCAGGTCGCCGTCGACGACGAAGCCCGACCCCTCCTGGATGATCCCGCCGCACCCCTGGCCCACCACCTTCACGGTGGACTGCTCGGCGGCCTGCTCCGCCGCGGCGACCTGGGCGTCGGTCGGCGGCGCCACAGGTCCCGCCGCCGTCGGCGGCAGCCCCGAGAACACGACGGGGAAGCCCTCGGCGGACAGGAACGACTCGATCTTCGAGAACAGCGCTGGCGGCTGCGGCATGACGTCGTCGAGGGCGCGCACGATGTGGGAACGGCTGATGCCGGCGTCGAGCGCCTCGAACCGGCTGTTCACCAGCACGCTGGCCACCATCCACGTGGCGAGCAGGGTCGCGGCGACGGCCACCCCCACCCCGAGCACCGCGTCGACGGGCCCGAGCCGCAGCCGGTGGAGGGCGAGGCTGGAGTGGGCCCCCACGAGGCGGCCGAGGCCCCCGACCAGCGCGGCCATGCCGAACACCACGACGGCGGCGATCACCGTCTTCGCCGTCGGCGTGTGGACCAGCGACGCCAGCGGCGGGGTGATGAGCGCCCCCACGACGAGGCCGAGCCAGAACCCGCCGAAGGAGAAGACCTGCATCGCCGCGCCCTGGCGGAGCCCGTGGACCGCCGACAGGGCGACCAGGACCAGCAGCACGACGTCCACCCAATTCATCGCGCGGCTCCCGGCGCGCCGGCGGGCGGCGTCGGGAGCCGCGCCGCTCGCGCTGCCCCTTGCTGCTCGCCCGGGCGGCGACGGCCCGCTACCGCAGGCGCACCCAGCCGGAGCCGGCCCGTGACCGCAGGCGCACCCGGCCGGAGCCGGCCCGTGACCGCAGGCGCACCCGACCGGAGCCGGCCCGGAGCCACGGGGATGCCCGGGCCGTGCCGGCGGGCCGAGCCGGCTTGGGTGGCGAGGTCCATGAGGACCTAAGGTTGCCACGGGCACCCGGGGAACGCATGGTGCCCTGCCGAGGGGGACGCAGGGGGATCGCGGATGAGTGCCCTGATCGACGAGCTGCGGGACATCGTGGGCTCACGGAACGTCGCCGCCGGCGACGCCGTGGCCGACGACGACACCCACGACGAGTGCCTGACCGTCGATCCCGTGCGCCCGATCGCCGTCGTCCGCCCGGAGTCCACGGGCGAGGTGGCGGCCGTGCTGGCCGCCTGTGACCGGGCCCGGGTCCCCGTCACGGCCCGGGGAGCCGGCAGCGGGATGTCCGGGGCCGCCGTCGGCCTGCCCGACGGGATCGTGGTGGCGTTCGACCGGATGGCCCGGATCCTGCACGTCGACGAGGCCAACCAGGTCGCCGTGGTGCAGCCCGGCGTCACCCTCACCCAGCTCGACGAGGCCCTGGCCCCGGCCGGCCTGGTGTACCCGGTGGAGCCGGGCGAGCCCGGCGCCACCATCGGCGGGACGGTCGCCACCAACGCCGGCGGCATGCGCGCCGTGCGCCACGGCGTCACCCGCAACCACGTCCTCGGCCTGGAGCTGGCGCTGGCGTCGGGCGAGGTGGTGCGCACGGGCGGGCGGATGGTGAAGCTGTCCACCGGACCGGACCTCACCCAGCTCGTGATCGGCTCGGAGGGGACCCTGGCGCTCGTCACGGAGGTCACGCTGCGGGTCCGCCGGCGCCTCCCGGCGCGGGCCACCCTGCTGGCGCCCTTCGCCGACCTGGACACGCTCTCGGCCGCCATCCCCGGCCTCGTCGCCAGCGGCGTGGACCCCCTCATGCTCGAGTACCTCGACGTCCTCGCCATGGCCGGGGTGACCCAGGCGTCGGGCATCGACCTCGGCGTGCCCGCCGAGGTGCGCGACCGGGCCGCCGCCTACCTGCTCGTCGCCCTGGAGAGCCGCAGCGACGACCTGCTCGACGCCGACGTCGAGCTGGCCGGCACGATCCTGCAGGACCAGGGCGCGCTCGACGTGTACGTGCTGGAGCCCTCGGTGGCCACCGAGCTGGTGACGGCACGCGAGCGGGCGTTCTTCGCGGCGAAGGCCGCCGGCGCCCACGACATCGTCGACGCGGTCGTGCCCCGGGCCGCCATCCCCGAGCTGCTGGCGGCGGCCGGCAGGCTGGCGGCGACGACCGGGTCCCTCGTGACCGGGTGCGGCCACGCCGGCGACGGGAACGTCCACCTGTCGGTCTTCCAGCCCGACCCGGGGACACGCCACGACCTGCTCGACGAGCTGTTCCGCACCGCGGTGTCGCTGGGCGGCGCGGTGTCCGGGGAGCACGGGCTGGGCCGGGCCAAGCGCGCCGCCTACGCGGCGCTGGCCGACCCGGTGCTGCTCGCCCTGCACGAGCAGGTCAAGCGGGCCTTCGACCCCAACGGCATCCTCAACCCGGGGGTGGGGCCGGCAGGGCTCGCCCCGGCGGCCGAGGCGGGCCGGGCTGCGGAGGGGTAGGGCGCGGCAGACGGGGGCGGCTGGCGAGCGGCGAGGCCGACCAGGGCCGCAGGGCCGCAGGCAGGAGCACCCGTGGGGCGACGACGGGACGGCCGCAGCCCGGCCGGCCCGGGGGGCGGCACGACGGGCACAGCCGCCGGGGGGCGGCACGACGGGCACAGCCGCCGGGGGGCGGCACGTCCGTGCCGGCGACGGGTTCCCACCGACCGGCGTGACACGACCGCATCGGGCATCCTGGGGAGAACCGGGGGAAGGAGCACCAGCCATGACAGGCGCCGAGCTGACGATCGAGACCCTGCTCCGGCGGGGGGTCGACACCTGCTTCACGAACCCGGGCACCTCCGAGATGCACTTCGTGGCCGCCCTGGACCGCACGCCGGCCATGCGCAGCGTCCTGGCCCTCTTCGAGGGTGTCGCCACCGGCGCCGCCGACGGCTACGGGCGGATCGCCGGGCGGCCTGCCGCGACGCTGCTCCACCTCGGCCCGGGGATGGCGAACGGCCTGGCCAACCTGCACAACGCCCGCCGTGCCCGCACCCCGGTGGTGAACCTCGTGGGCGAGCACGCGCTCACCCACCGGGATCTCGACCCGCCGCTGGCCACGGACATCGAGAGCCTGGCCAGGCCCATGTCGGGCTGGGTGGGCACCGTGACGGCGGGCGACCGCCTCGCCGCCACCGTCGACGCCGCCGTCGACGCCGCCCAGGGCCCGCCGGGCACGGTGGCGACGGTCATCGTCCCCGCGGACCTGTCGTGGAGCGACGTGCCCGCCGGGCCGACCGGGGGCCGGGCCCGCGCCGACGGCGCCGCCACCGCCGCGATGCCTCGCCTGCCCGAGCGGTCCCCTCTCGGCGAGGTGGTGGCGGCGCTGCGGTCGGGCGAGCCCACCGCTGTCGTGGTCGGGGGCCGGGTGTGCAGCGGGACGGCGCTGCGCCGGGCCGCCCAGGTCGCCGCGTCCGCCGGCGCCCGCCTGCTGGCGGAGACCTTCCCGGGACGCCTGGAGCGCGGCGCCGGGATCCCGGCTCCCAACCGGCTCGCCTACCTCGCCGAGCTGGCCCAGGTGCAGCTGGACGGGCTGCGGCACCTGGTCCTCGTCGATGCCCCGCTGCCGGTGTCGTTCTTCGCCTACCCGGGCATGCCGGGCGTGCTCGTGCCCGACGGCTGCGCCGTCCACGTGCTCGCCGGGCCTGCCGACGACGTCGACGGCGCCCTCGACGAGCTGGCCCGCGAGCTCGGTGTCGCCGCCGCTGCGCCGGTGCCCGCTCCCGCCGCGGGTCGACCGGACCGGCCCACCGGCGCGCTGACGGCCGAGTCCCTCGCCGCCGCGATCGGTGCCGTGCTGCCCGACGGCGCCATCGTCTCCGACGAGTCCAACACCTGCGGGCTGCACATCCCCGGCACGACGGCCGGCTGCCCGCCGCACGACTGGCTGACGCTCACCGGCGGGGCGATCGGCCAGGGCCTGCCGGTGGCGACCGGCGCCGCCATCGCCGCGCCCGACCGCCCGGTGCTGTGCCTGGAGGCCGACGGCAGCGCCATGTACACCATCCAGTCGCTGTGGACCCAGGCCCGCGAGGGCCTGAACGTGACGACGGTGGTGCTCGACAACCACGCCTACGGCATCCTCGCCTTCGAGCTGTCGCGGGTCGGTGCCGGCACCGCCGGGCCCATCGCCGCCAGCATGCTGGAGCTCGACCGGCCCGATCTCGACTTCGTGGCCCTGGCCACCGGCATGGGCGTGCCCGCCAACCGGGCGTCGTCGGCCGACGAGCTCGTGCTGCTCCTGGAGAAGGCCATGGCCGAGCCCGGCCCGTCGCTCATCCACGCGCCCGTGCCCAGGACGATGTGACCGGCCTGGCAGGCCGCGACCGCCGGTGCGCGTCGACCTGAACGCCGACGTCGGCGAGCGCGACGCGCCCGACGGCGGCGACGACCTGCTGCTCGACGCCGTCACGAGCGCCAGCGTCGCCTGCGGCGGGCACGCCGGCTCGCCGGCCGTGATGCGCGAGGTGGTGCGCGCCGCCTCGGCCCGGGGCGTGGTGGTCGGTGCCCACCCCTCGTACCCGGACCGCCCCGGCTTCGGCCGGCGCAGCATGCCCCTGGACGCCGCTGCGCTGGTTGACCTCCTGCACGCGCAGATCGGCGCGCTGGCGGACGCCGCCGCCGCCGAGGGCGCGGCCGTGCGGTACGTGAAGGCGCACGGCGCGCTCTACAACGACATGGCCGTGCACGAGCCGCTCGCCGCAGCGGTGGCGGCGGCGGTGCGGGCCGTCGGGGACCTGGTGGTGCTGGTGCCGGCGGGCACGCCAGCGGTGAGGGCCGTCGAGCGCGCCGGTCTGCCCGTCGCCCGGGAGGGCTTCGCCGACCGCGGCTACCTGCCCGACGGCCGCCTGGTCCCCCGGAGCGAGGCGGGGGCCGTGCACGGCGACCCGGCGGTGGTGGCCGCCCGCGCCCTCGACCTGGCCAGCGGTGCCGGCGTGCTCGCCGCCGACGGCCGGCGGGTCCGGCTGGCGGTGGACTCGATCTGCGTGCACGGCGACACGCCCGGGGCGGCCGCGCTCGCCGCCGCCGTCCGGCGCTCCCTGGAACGGGCAGGCGTGGCGGTGACCGCCTTCGCCCCGTGACCGGCACGGCCCGCTCGGGGGACGGTCCCAGCCGCGCCCGGATCAGCTGCCTGGCCGACGTCGGCGTCGTCGCCGACCTCCCGGACCGTGCCGCCGCCCGGCACCTGGCGCTGGCCGTGCAGGCGCTCGGCGGGCTCGCGACGGGCGAGGCGGGCGGGGGCCCCGCCGCGCCCGGCTGGTCCGGGATCGACGACGTCGTGACGACCCTCCGGTCGGTCACCGTTGCCGTCGACCCGGCGGCAGGCGACGCCCGGCAGCTGGCCGCGTCGATGGCGGCGCTGCTCCGAGCCCTCGGCGTCGAGGTGGAGGTGGCCGGCGTCGCGCTCCCCGAGACCCCCGCACCCGGGGCCGGACCACCCGGCGTCGCGCTCCCCGAGACCCCCGCACCCGGAGCGGACGGTGACGGTGGCACCGGCACGTGGCTGGCCCGTGCCGGTCGGTCCGCCCTCCGTGGACCGGGAGCCGGGCCGGTCCGGGTGCTGCCGGTGCGGTTCGACGGCGACGACCTCGCCGCCGTGGCACTGCAGCTCGGGTGCTCGGAGGGTGCCGTCGTCGACCTGCTGGTGTCGAGCGTGCTCGAGGTCGCGTTCGTCGGCTTCGCGCCCGGGTTCGCCTACCTGACCGGCCTGCCGGAGCCGCTCGCCTCCCTGGCGCGGCTGGACGCGCCCCGGGCCCGGGTCCCCGCCGGTGCGGTCGCCGTCGCCGGCGGGTTCGCCGCCGTCTACCCCCAGGCCAGCCCGGGGGGATGGAACCTGCTCGGGACCACGGACGCGACGCTGTTCGACCCGAGCACGCCACCGTACGCGCTGCTCGGGCCCGGCGACCGCGTGCGGTTCGAACCGGCCCGCCCTCGGGTCGCCGCCGGCCCCGCACGTGACGGTCGCCGGCACGCGCAGGTGCCGAGCGCGGGCCCCCGCCCGCCGTGGTCGGTCGGCGGGGCCGGCGACCGGGCGCTGGTGGTCGAGTCGGCCGGGCCGTGCACGACGGTGCAGGACGGCGGCCGGCGGGGCGTGGCCGGCACGGGCGTGCCGGGTGCCGGCGCCGCGGACCCGTTCGCCCTGCGGCTGGCCAACCGCCTCGTCGGCAACGACGGCGACGCGCCGGCGCTGGAGGTGACCGTGCTCGGCCCGGTCCTGCGCTTCGAGGCGCCCGCGCACGTGGCGCTGGTGGGCGACGCGCCGATGACGGTGGACGGGCTGGCGGTGCCGCCGGCGACGCCGGTGCCGGTCGCTGCCGGGCAGCGCCTGCAGGTGGGGCGCTGCCGGTCCGGCGCCCGGGCGGTCCTGGCGGTCGGTGGCGGCCTGGTCGCACCGCAGCTCCTGGGGAGCGCGGCCAGCGACCTGCTGAGCGGCCTCGGGCTCGGGCCGCTCGTGGCCGGCGACCGGCTCGGCATCGGCCCTTCCGGGCGGCCCCGGGGCCGGCTGCAGCTGGCGCTCCATCCCGGCCACGACCTGGCACCGTGGGCGGCTCGCGTCGGCCTCACCGCCGGCCCTGTGCCGGCAGCGGTCGTGCGGACCTGCGCGGGCCCCGACGCCGGCGCGAGGACCACGGCCTGGCTGACGGAGCAGCCCTGGGTGGTCGGACCGGACAGCGACCGCGTCGGCCTCCGCCTGCGCCGGGTCCCGGCACCGCCCGAGCCGGGAGCTGCCGCGCCGGGAGCTGCCCCGCCGGCGGCCGCGCCGCGACCCGCCCCGCCAGGGCCCACGGCGGAACCCGCCCCGCCGGCGGAGGCGCTCGCCCCGGCGGGCGTGTCGCGGGGGGTGGTGACCGGCACGGTGCAGCTGCCGCCGGGCGGCGAGCCGGTCGTGCTCCTGTGCGACCACGCCACGGTCGGGGGCTATCCCGTCGTGGCGGTGGTGGCGAGCGTCGACGTGCCGCTGGTGGCGCAGCTGCGGCCCGGCGACGAGGTGCGGCTGCAGCCGGTGGACGAGGCCGAGGCCGCCGCGGCGCGCACCAGGGCCGAACGGGCACTGGCCGAGGCGGTGACCGGCAGCTACCCCGTGCACGCGGGCTGAACCGGGCCGCCGGGCCGGCCGTCGGGAACCCGCACCTCGGCCACCGCCATGAGGGCGCCGCACGCCGTCGGCAGGTGCAGCGGCCGGGCACCTCGGCCAGCCGGTGGGCCCACGCTGCAGCAGCGGACGGCGACAGGCCGTCGGCCGGGAGCGCACAAGTCCGGCGAAAGACACGAAGTCAGTCAGACCAAGGGTCACGCCCGCAGCCACGGCCCCACAGGCCAGCAGCATCACCAGGCTGCGACGGTGATCCTCGCGGTCAGCCCACGCTGCGGCCGAGGAAGGCCGCCAGGCGGTCGGCCGCCGGCCGGCCGGCGTCGCACGGCTGCTCCTCGGCGAACGGGCGACCGGGCCCCCGGAGGTCGGGGCCGATGCGGGTGCGCGCCGCCGCCAGTGACGCCTCTGCGAGCTCGGGCTCGATGTCGGTGGGCTGCCCGGTGGCGCGCGCCACGTCCCACGCGTGGACGAGCGCGTCGGTGGTCCGCATGCCGACGACGACGGCTCCGGGCACGGGCCCGAACGGCATGTCCATCATCCGGGTCAGCCCGTCCGGCGCGGCGAACGCCTGCTGCGCGGCGCGGGCAGAGGTGGCCAGGGCCGGCGCGAGGTCAGCCGGGTCGGCGACCTCGGGCGCCGCGGTGCCGGCCACCCAGTGGTTCCGGGCGATGACGTGCTCGACCACGTCGCGGACGGTCCACCCGGTGCAGGGGGTGGGCGCGGCCAGCTGGTCCGGTGCGACACCGCCGAGCACGGCGGCGAGCGCGTCCTGAGCCCGCTGGTGGGCGACGAGCTGGTCCACGGGTCCTCCCTGTCGGGTCCTGGCGGCTGCAGCAGCACCATGCTACGTGCGCGCCGGCTTCCGCTCCCCGCCCTCCGTCCCGCGACGGTCGGCGCCCAACGGCCCGCTGCGGGCGGCGGCCCGTACACTCGGCCCATGCAGTTCGACGTCGTCGAGGCCCGGGTGGTCGGCAGCCTGGTGGAGAAGGAGCTGACCACCCCCCAGCAGTACCCGCTGACGCTGAACGCGCTGGTCGCTGCGTGCAACCAGGCGTCCAACCGCGACCCGGTGCTGCACCTGGGCGACACCGAGGTGCAGGCGGCGCTCGACTCGCTCAAGGCGAAGAAGGTGGTGCGCTTCGTCTTCCCGTCCCACGGGCGCTCGGCGGTCCGCTACCGCCACGTCCTCGACGAGGTGGCCGGCCTCGACGAGCGCCAGCGGGCGCTCGTGGCCGTGCTGCTGCTGCGCGGTGCCCAGACGCTGGGGGAGCTGCGGACCCGGACCGACCGGATGGCCACCTTCTCGGGGCTCGCCGACGTCCAGGCGGAGCTGCAGCGCCTGTCCGAGCGCGACGAGCCGCTGATCGTTCGGCTGGAGCGGCGCCCGGGCCAGAAGGAGGAGCGCTTCGGGCACCTGCTGAGCGGCCCGCCGGGCGCCGCGCCCGAGATGCCGCCGGGTTCGGCCGGCTTCTCGGGGCCGGCTGGTGCACCCGCCCCCGCCGGCGCTGCCTTCGGTGCCGGTGCTCCCGGCGGTGGCGTGACCGGCAGCGGGGCAGCCGGGGGTGGCGACGGCCGGGACGCGGCGGCAGGCGGTGCGGCCGACCTGCGGGCCGAGGTGGACGAGCTGCGACGCGAGGTCGCGGCGATGCGCGCCGAGCTCGACGAGCTGCGCGCCAGCCTCGGCGGGTAGCCGCCGGCCGACCGAGCGCGCCGCGCGCCTGCGCCCTGCGTGCCCAGACCAGGCACCCGCGCTTGGTCAGGGTGAGCGGCGTGGTGACGACGTCGACCACGCCGGCGGGCAGCAGGTGGCTGCGGGCGCAGGCGGCGACCTCGCCGCGGTCGGCGAGCGGCCCGTGGACGTCCTCCTGCCACGAGGCCCGGAACGCTCCCGACCGGCCCGGGGTCGCTGTCGCAGTCGGGCGGGAGGCCCGCCGTGCCCGCCGTGCCCGCCGTGCCCGCCGTGCCCGCCGTGACGCCGACCGCAGCGCTCCGGCGGCCCTCGCACCGCGCCGTCTCGTGGCAGTCGGGCCGCGCCGGCGCAGCCACAGGCGGTTGACGGCACGAGCGCGGCCCGTGCCCGGGGGCGCACGGCGGGCGCCGAAACGCTCAGGACAGCCGAACGGCCTCGATCTGCTCGACCCGCAGGCTGGTCGTGGCGCTCGTGTGCACGTCGGGGAGCTGGCCGTGCTCGCCCGTCGACGCCGACCACGTGACCACCCACGTCACGGTGGCGGTGACCCGGTAGGCAGCCGCGTTGCCCGCGCCACCACCGGGCTGGCCTGCCGACGACCGGGCGTAGGTGTGCGAGCAGTAGGTGGCCTGCCCGGCCGCCGGTCGGGTCGGGTCGTAGACGACCCCGGGGCCGTGGCACACGACCGACGCCCCGTCGCCCATGGTCCACGTCACGGCGACGGGGACGGCGGTCGCCGTGGCACCGACGCAGCCGCCGGCGCCGCACGCGGTGGCGCCGGTCCGGTACGGGTGCCACTGTGCCGGGGAGACCCAGAGCCATTCGGGCACCTGCACGTACCCGGTGCCGCCCGGGTCCATGCCGATCACCGGCCCCGGCAGGCCGAGCTGGCTGGCCGCCTGCGCACCGACGGTGGCAGGTGCCGGCGTCGACCGGCCCGGCGTGGCCCGGGACGGCGACGAGCTCCCGTACGGCACCCAGACCACGCTGTTGGGCGCGCCGGCGGCGGCACACGTGTTGAGCATCCACACCCCGTTCGGGCCGGCTCCCGGCGGGGGCGGGGCCGGAGGGCCTTCGGGGTAGGGGACGTAGCCGCACGATGGACGGGGCGGCTGGGGTGCTGCGGACTTGGACTCGACCGCAGTGCCAGTTGCCGCGGTCCCACGAGTTGGAATTCTCCCGGCGGCCAACGTCCCGCCCAACTCACCCCAGAGGGATGCGCTACAGGACAGCACTGCCCCCTGCTCAGAACAACCCCCATCGCTTGCGCCCATATTGGCTCCCGCCGTGCTACCCGCCAGGGTCAACCACAGGAAGGCCACGAAACCAGCGATCGTCACCCGCACTAGGAGGCGCACGTGGACACCGCCCTGGTTGCAAAGCCCGCGATCTTCCACTCGCCATCGACGAAGCGGAGCTCCCACCTTCCCTTGCCGTACCCCGCGCCGCCGTCGAGCGTCGCCGGCCCGGGCCTGCCGTCGGCGGTGGT
>JAJZYI010000014.1 GCA_021798135.1 Actinomycetes bacterium
GCTCCCGCCGCCCCGGTGGCGGGGGAGCCGGCCGCCGCCACGGCGGCCGCAGCCACGGCGGCAGCCGGATCGGGTCCCGGCTGCGGGAGCGCCGACGCAGGCTTCGCGCCGGTGCCGGCGGAGGCGGCGACCGAGGCGGCCGGTTCCGCCGATGGGCCGTCGTCGCCCTCGACGTCGAACCGCATCACCGGCGCCCCGACAGCGATCCGGTGCCCCGCTTCGACGGCAAGCCAGGCGACGGTGCCGTCCACCGGGCTCGGGAGGTCGACGGTGGCCTTGTCGGTCATCACCTCCGCCACGGGGTCGTCGACCCGGACGTGGTCTCCCACGCCGACGAGCCACGTGACCAGCTCGGCCTCGGCGATGCCCTCGCCGATGTCGGGGAGACGGAGCTCGAAGGTGCCCATCAGGCCTCCATGGCCCGGCGCAGCGCCTGCCCGACGCGCTCGGGGCCGGGGAAGTAGACCCATTCGTGGGCGTGCGGGTAGGGCGTGTCGTGCCCGGCCACCCGCTCGACCGGTGCCTCCAGGGAGTAGAAGGCATGCTCTTGCACCAGCGCGGCGAGCTCGGCACCGTACCCCGAGGTGAGGGTCGCTTCGTGGGCGACCACGCAGCGACCCGTCTTCTCCACGGACCCGATGACGGCCTCGAGGTCGAGCGGCACCAGGGTGCGGAGGTCGATCACCTCCGCGTCGACGCCGACCTCGGAGGCGGCCGCCAGGGCGACGTGGACCATCGTGCCGTAGGTGACCACGGTCACGTCCGTGCCGGGCCTGCGGACGACCGCCTGCCCCAGCGGCACGGTGTAGTGGCCGTCGGGCACCTCGCCCAGCTCGTGTGACGACCACGGTACGGCCGGCCGGTCGTGGTGCCCGTCGAACGGCCCGTTGTACAAGCGCTTCGGTTCCAGGAAGACGACGGGGTCGTCGCTCTCGATGGCGGCGATGAGCAGACCCTTGGCGTCGTATGGGTTGGAGGGGATCACGGTCGTGAGCCCAGCCACGTGGGTGAACAGCGCTTCGGGGCTCTGGGAGTGGGTCTGGCCCCCGTAGATGCCGCCACCGACCGGCATGCGGACCGTGAGCGGGGCGGTGAAGTCGCCTGCCGAGCGATAGCGCAGCCGCGCTGCCTCGGAGACGATCTGGTCGTAGGCCGGGTACATGTAGTCGGCGAACTGGATCTCGACGCAGGGCCGCATGCCGTTGGCCGCCATGCCGACCGCGACGCCCACGATCCCGGCCTCGGTGATCGGGGTGTCGAAGCACCGGTCCGGCCCGAAGCGCTCCTGGAGACCCTTGGTGCACCGGAAGACTCCGCCGAAGTGGCCGACGTCCTCGCCGAACACCACGACCGAGCCGTCGCGTTCCATCACCACGGCATGGGCGTCGCGGATCGCCTCGATCATCGTCATGACGGGCATCGTCAGAAGCCCGCCTGCTGGCGCTGGCGGCGGAGGTGCACCGGCATCCGGGCGAAGACGTCCTCGAACATGAAGCGGGCGGAGGGCCGCTGCCCGCTCTGCAGCGTCCCGTACGCCGCCGCCTCGGCCTGGGCGTCGGCGACGACCTGCTCCACCTCCTGTTGCAGCGCTTCCTGCTGGCGGGCCGACCACGAGCCCGTGGCGACGAGATGGCGCGCCAAGCGGTCGACGGGATCGCCCAGCGGCCATTGCGAAGGCTCGTCCTTCGGGCGGTACCCCGAGGGATCGTCCGAGGTGGAGTGAGCCGCCGCTCGGTAGGTGACCCATTCGATCAGCGTCGGCCCGAGGTCCCGCCGGGCCCGCTCGGTCGCCCACGACGCCGCCGAGCACACCGCCAGGAAGTCGTTGCCGTCGACGCGAAGCGCCGGGATGCCGAAGCCGTGACCTCGCTCGGCGAAGGTGGCGGCCCCGCCGCGAGCCACCGACTCGTGGGTCGAGATGGCCCACTGGTTGTTGACGATGTTCAGCACCACGGGGGCGCGATAGGTCGACGCCATGACCAGCGCCGCATGGAAGTCGGACTCGGCAGTGGCGCCGTCGCCGATCCATCCCACGGCGATCGACGTGCCGCCCTGCAGCGCCGACGCCATCGCCCAACCCACGGCCTGGACGAACTGGGTGGCGAGGTTCCCCGAGATCGAGAAGAAGCCGTGGTCCCGGGCCGAGTAGAAGACGGGCATCTGACGCCCGTGGAGCGGGTCGAGCTCGTTCGAGTACACCTGCCCCATCATCGAGGTGAGCGGGTAGCCGGCAGCGACCAGCAGCCCTTGCTGGCGGTACGTGGGGAAGTTCATGTCGCCCTTGCCCAGCGCGACGGCGAACCCGCACGCGACCGCTTCTTCACCCGTCGACTGCATGTAGAACGACGTCCTGCCGTGGCGCTGGTCCATGAGCAGCCGTCGATCCAGCTCCCTCGTCAGCATCATGTGCCGCAGCCCCTGCCGCAGCACCGCCGCGTCCAGGTCCGGCGCCCAGGGCCCCACCGCGTTCCCGTCGTCGTCGGTCACCCTGACCAGCGCCGTGGCCAGGTCCCACATCCGTCTGGGCGGCTCGTCGACGGGAGGGCGGCGGACCTCCCCGGCGGCCGAGAACGCCAGCGTCCCGAGGTCGGACGGCGAACGGGTCCACCGCGGCGGTCCCGGGATCGCCAGGGACAGCGGGCGGGCGGCGTCGTCTCCCACCCTCGCGTCAGCGGCCGTCGTCTCCATCTGCCGCCCCCTCATCTGCGCAGCCGGACCGAAATATTCGTTACGAACAGCTAGTAGAAACGCTAGAGTATGTACAGATGTGATGTCAAGCGGGATAATCGGCTAACGAATGGCCATGCTCGTTGGCCGACCGGCCGCGGTCGGCGATGTCCGTCGGCGGGACCTGTAGGGTCGTTCGCTCCGACGACAGAGCGAGATCGGAGTGCGGCGATGGATGAGGCACGGTCCCCGAAGCGGACGACGCGCAACCACGAGCGCCCCGAACCGCCGCGCCCCGACCTCGACCCCGTGGACGTCCGGCTCCTCAGGCTGCTGGCGGACGACGCGCGCCTGTCGAGCAGGCGCCTGGGGCGCGAGATCGGCATGTCCCCCGGTGCCGTCTCCGAGCGCGTGGCGCGGCTCGAGCGCGACGGCGTGATCCGTGGCTACCGGGCGGACGTGGACCCGCGCGCGCTCGGCTTCGGCATGGAGGTCATCGTCGGGCTTCGCACCGAACAGAGCCCACTGCTGGAACAGACGCTCGACGAGGTGGCAGCCATCCCCGAGGTCGAGCGCGCCCACGTGGTCGCCGGTTCCTGGGATCTCGTCCTGTACCTCCACGTCCGGGACCACGAGCATCTCCGATCGGTCATCCTGGAGCGGCTCTGGCACCTGTCGGCGTTCCGCCACAGCGAGACCATGCTCGTGCTCGACACCAGGCACGGCCCGGTCGACTGGTTCGCGCCGTCAGGACAGCCGCAGGCCCAGTAGTGCCTGGCGTTCCTCCGGGCCAAGGTCCACGCCGCCTCCGGACGGCACGCGTCGTGACGGGGCCGGGAGCGGGAGGGGCGGGCGATCCCGCGGCGCCCCTCGAGCCGTTCGACGAGGTCGACACGGTCGTCGGCCCCCTCCTGGTGTCGCGAGGCGACGAGGTGGTGGCCGAGGCCCTGCGCAGGTGCGGCGAGTGGGAGGCCACCGAGACGCGCTACCTGAGCGCCCTGCTGCGACCCGGTCAGCGCTTCGTGGACGTGGGCGCCCACGTCGGGTACTTCACCGTCCTCGCCGCGCAGCGCGTCGGTCCGACCGGTTCGGTGCTGGCCTTCGAGCCCGAGGAGCGCAACCTCGATCTGCTCCGCCGCAACGTCGCCCGCCGAGGGCTCGGGAACGTCGAGGTGCTGCCCGTCGCCGCCGCCAGGTCGCCCGGCCGGATGTCGCTCGTGCTCGACGAGCGCAACCGCGGGGCGCACCACCTGGTGCCGTTGGGCGAGGCGCGCACGGCCGTCGACTGCGTCCGCCTCGACGACGTCCTGCCGGGGAGCGTCGACGTGGTGAAGGTCGACGCCCAGGGCTACGACCACGAGATCGTCGCCGGCATGCAGCGCTCGCTCGCCGAGAACCCCCGGATGACCGTGATGGTCGAGCTCTCGGTCGGGGAGCTCGACCGCCGGCGGCTCGACCCCGCCGAGGTGCTCGAGGGCTACGAGTCCCTCGGCTGCTCGATCTCGATGTTCGACCGCTTCGGGTGGCTGCGCGCCGCGTCGACGCCGACGGTGCTCCAGAGGTGCCGCGCCTGGGGGACGACGGACTTCACCCTCGTCCTGCGGCGCGCGGCGCAGCCGGGCTCCGGCGCGGTCGAGCACGCCGATCGCCCGGGCCCTGCCACCGGCCTGGAGGTCGGCGAGGGACCCGACGGTCTCGTGGTCCGCCAGCCCGCGCTCGGCCGGGTCCACCGGCTCAGCCCGACCGCCGCGTTGATCTTCACCCTCTGCACCGGCGCCATGACCGTCACGGAGATCGCCGCCTGCGTCCAGCAGGCCTGCGAGCTCCCCTCGCCGCCGACGGCCGAGACCGAGCAGTGCCTGGACAGCCTGCGGCGTGCCGGCCTCGTCCTCTGACCCCGGCTTCGCCGCCGACCGGCATCGGCGCGCACGGGGGGTACCCCCCCTGGGCCGGCCGCTGCCCCCTGCCGGCCGGCGGTGTCACGAGCCCGGACGGGGGCGGGAGCGGTCACCGGTCGGCCTCCAGGTCGAGGAGCCGGTGCTTGACCTCGGGGCCGCCGAGGTAGGCGCCGACCCGCCCGTCGGAGCGGACCACCCGATGGCAGGGGACGACGATCGGCAGCGGGTTGGTGGCGCACGCGGTGCCGACGGCCCGCGCCGCCCCCGGGTGGTGGACGGCAGCGGCGACCGCCTGGTAGCTGGCCGTCGTCCCGTAGCCGATGCCCGGCAGGTAGGCCAGCACCGAGCGGCGGAAGCCGGCCGACAGCCGCAGGTCGAGCGGCAGCTCGAAGCGGGTCCGGCGGCGAGCGAAGTACTCCTCGAGCTCGCGCACCGCCGCGTCCAGGCGCCGCGGTGCCCGGAGGATCCGGGGGCTGACCCTGGCGGCCAACGTGCCGAGCACCGCTTCGACGCCTTCCCGCTCGTACGCGACCCGGACCAGCCCGGTCGCCGTCGCGGCCAGCAGCAGCGGGCCGACCGGGGTGTCGAGGGTCCGGTAGGCGACGTCGAGCAGGCCCTCGTCGTCCGCCCGGACCGCCAGCCGCTCGCCGAGCGCTGCGAGCTCGCCCGCTCCAGGGGGTGTGCCGAACAGCCCGGCGAGGTCCTGGCACGGTTCGTCGACGGTCACGATCGTCCCTCCCTTGCCCGGGCGGTCTCGCCGCGAGCGGTGATCGACTCGGCCTTGCGGAGCCTGGCGATCCCGTCCGCCGCCGCTCGCCGTGCGGCGTCGGGGCTGCCGCCCATCGCCGCGGCCACCTCGGCATAGGGCAGGCCGCCGACGTAGTGGTAGACGACGGCCAGCCGCTGGCGCTCGGGGAGCCGGGCCAGCAGCCGGCGGAGGTCCACCACGCTCGGGTCGTCGGTGCGCCGGGTCGGCGCGGCCGGGACGTCGGCCATCGGCGTCGCCGAGCGCCGCGCCTTGCGCAGGAGGTCGATCGCCTTGCGGTGGGCGATGGTCACCAGCCATGCCTCGACGTTGGCACCGGCCGGGAGCGCCGGGTAGGCGCGGAGGGCCGACACGAACGTCTCGGACCACGCGTCGTCGGCGTCGACGGGACCGACGACGGCGCGGCAGACCAGCAGCACCGTCGCGCCGTGCCGCGAAACCACCTCTGAGAAGGGCAGCTTGTCGCTCACGGGACGCCGGCGGCGTGCCGGCCGACCCGTGCCGCCCCGAGCGCGGCGACCGCGGGACCGGCGGGCTCACGGCCGGCCCGCCCGCCCGTCGGCGCGGCCTGCGGCGCGTGCGCATCGTTCATGGCAGACATCGTGCTCCTCCCGACGCGCTGGTCACGCCCGGTAGACGCTCGGGCGGGCGGGAACGTGAGGTCGGGGTCCTCCCGGGCCGGTCTGCGGACGGACCGCCCCGGGCGATCCCGGCACCAGCCGTGTGCACCGGCGGCCGCCGACGCGCCGCCGACGGCTGGCCTGGGCCGGTGCCGCGGCCCTGCCTCCGCCGGACGGTGCGCCGCGGCGCGGTCAGTCCGTGGTGGTCGTGGCCGCCGGCGCCGGCGCGGACGGGGTCCGGGTCTCGGCGGTCCAGCGCTGGGCGGCCGCCTGCAGGACGTCCCACGGGCTGCCCAGGGGCGGCGTGTAGGACAGGTCGAGGTCGTTGAGCTGGTCGACCGTCAGGCCGGCGTGGATGGCGGTCGCGGCGGTGTCGACGCGCTTGTGGACGGCACTGGCGATGGTGCCGACCATCTGCACGCCGAGCAGGCGCCCGGTGGCGAGGTCGCCGGTGGTGCGGACGTGCACGGTGGTGGCGCCGGGGTAGTACGCCTTGTGGTCGTCGGCGACGGAGGCGACGGTGCGCGGCTCGAAGCCGGCGGGAGCCGCCTGGTCGTCGCGGATGCCGGTGCGGGCGGCGACGAGGTCGAAGACCTTCACGACCTGGGTGCCGAGGCTGCCCTCGAAGCGGCGCTGCCCGCCGAGGGCGTTCTCGCCGGCGATGCGCCCCTGCTTGTGGGCGGTGGTGCCGAGGGGGAGGTAGGTCTCGCCGAGGAGCTGGTGGTGGGTGAGGACGCAGTCGCCGGCCGCGTAGACGTCGGGGAGGTCGGTGGCCATGTGGCGGTCGACCCGGACGGCGCCCTCCGGGGTGACCGGCAGGCCGGCTGACCGGGCGAGGGCGGTGTCGGGGGTGACGCCGGTGACGACGAGGACCAGCTCGGCCTGCAGCTCCAGTGGCGCGCCGAGACCCCCGCCGGCCGTGGTCGGAGTGGCCCGGACGGCGAGCCGGCTGCCGTCGGTGCCGACCTCGGTGACGCTGGTGGCCGTGCGCACGTCCACGCCGTGGCCGGCGAGCTCGCCGGCGACCAGGTCGCCGAGGGGGCCGTCCAGGGTGGGCAGCACGTGGGGGAGCGCTTCGAGCACGGTGACGGCGATGCCGCGGGCGGTGAGCGCCTCGGCCATCTCCAGGCCGATGTAGCCGGCGCCGACGACGACGGCGCGCTCGGGCCGGCGGGAGGCGAGGGTGGCCATGACCTGGTGGGTGTCGCCCATGGTGTGGAGCAGGTGGACGCCGTCGGCCGGCCCGAGGCGGTCCAGGCCGGCGACGGGGGGTCGGACGGGCACGGCGCCGGTGGCGACGACGAGGCGGTCGTAGTCGACGGCCAGCTCGCGCCCGCCGGCGTCGGTGGCGGTGACCTGGTGGGCGGCGACGTCGATGCGCCGGGCGGTGGTGTCGGTGAGGAGGCGGATGCCGAGCGCCTGCAGGTCGTCCCGGCTGCGGTGCGCCAGGTCGTGCCAGTCGGGGACGTCGCCGGAGACGTGGTAGGGGATGCCGCAGATGCTGAAGTTGGGGTAGGCGTCGGCCAGCATGACGGTGACGTCGGCGGCGGGGTCGAGCTCCCGGGCGCGGAGCGCGGCGGAGATCCCCCCGTCGCTTCCCCCGATGGCGAGCAGGTGCACGGCGGCTCCTTCTGCGAGGCGGTCAGCGGGCGGCGGGCCGGTAGAGGTGCCGGCGGGCCCACAGCGAGACGTAGACGAGGCCGACGAGGACGGGGACCTCGATGAGGGGGCCGACCACGCCGGCGAGGGCCTGGCCCGAGGTGACGCCGAACACGCCGATGCACACGGCGATGGCGAGCTCGAAGTTGTTGCCCGCCGCGGTGAACGCCAGGGTGGCGGTGCGCTCGTAGGGGAGGCCGATGGCCTTGCCCCAGGCGAAGGCGCCGGTCCACATGACGGCGAAGTAGCAGAGCAGCGGCAGGGCGATGCGGGCCACCTGGAGCGGCTCGGCGGTGATGGTGCGGCCCTGGAGGGCGAAGAGGATGACGATGGTGTAGAGCAGGCCGACCAGCGCGAGGGGCCCGATCCTGGGGAGGAGCTTCTGCTCGTACCACTGGCGGCCCCTGGTCCGCTCCCCGACGGTGCGGGTGAGGTAGCCGGCGACGAGGGGGACGCCGAGGAAGATGGCGACGGTCTCGGCGATCTGGCCGAGCGAGAAGTGCAGCCCGACGGTCGACAGGCCGAGCCAGCCGGGGAGGACGCGCAGGTAGAAGTAGCCGAGGAGGGCGAAGGCGACGATCTGGAACAGCGAGTTCAGCGCGACGAGCACCGCGGCGGCTTCGCGGTCACCGCACGACAGGTCGTTCCAGATGAGGACCATGGCGATGCAGCGGGCCAGGCCCACGATGATGAGCCCGGTGCGGTAGGCGGGCTGGTCGGGCAGCAGCGCCCAGGCGAGGCCGAACATCACCGCCGGGCCGACCAGCCAGTTGAGCACGAGCGACGAGACGAGCATGCGCCGGTCGCGGGTGACCGAGCCGAGCTCGCCGTAGCGGACCTTGGCGAGCACCGGGTACATCATCACGAGCAGGCCGACGAAGATCGGCAGCGACGTGCCCTGGGTCACCTGGATGGCGTCGAGGTGCCGGTTCAGGCTGGGGATCGCCCGCCCCAGCCCGATCCCCAGCGCCATGGCCGCCAGGATCCACACCGGCAGCAGGCGGTCCAGCAGCGACAGCCGCCGCGTGGCGGGCTCCTCGGGGCCCGCCGCCGGGGCGGGCCGCTCGTCGAGCAGGTTGCTCACCGGCGGTGCCCGGCCGGCGTCGCCCCGGTGCAGCACGCCGGGCCCGTGGCGCCGGGGGGCGTGGCGCCGGGGGGCGTGGCGCCGGGGGGCGTGGCGCCGGGGGGTGTGGCTCGGCACCCGACCGCCTCGGCGAGGGCGGCGGCGTTCGGGGCCGGCTGGATGTGGGACACGGAGCCTCCTGCCGATGGATCGACCAACGTCGATGCTATTGTGCTCATCGACAGACGTCAATGCGTGCGAGGAGCCCGGGATGCCCGCTCGACCTGCGAGATCGGCCGCGACGGTGCGCGTCGGGGTCGTTGACGCTCCGGCGTGCTGCGGGTCGCTGCTCCAGGCGCCCCTGGGCGAGGCGGAAGCCGCCGACCTCGCCCGGGTGCTCGGGGCGCTGGCCGACCCTGTGCGCCTGCGGCTGCTGTCGCTCGTCGCCGACCGGGGCGAGGTGTGCTCCTGCGACCTCCAGGCGCCGCTCGGCAGGAGCCAGCCGACGATCTCGCACCACACCAAGGTTCTCGCCGACGCCGGCCTGGTCGTGGGGGAGCGCCGCGGGCGCTGGACGTGGTGGCGGATCGCCCCCGAGCGGCTGGCGACCGTCCGCCGGGCGCTCGGCGGCTGACGCTGTCCGGCAGTCCACAGGTCCGGCCGCCCGGCTGTCCGGCTGTCCGGCAGTCCACAAGTCCGGCCGCCCGGCTGTCCGGCAGTCCACAAGTCCGGCCGCCCGGCTGTCTGGCCGTCTGGCCGTCCGGCCCCCGCCGCCCCGGGGCGCGCCGGGGATGCCGCTCGCCACTACCCGGTCCGTGTGCGAGGCTCGTGCTCATCGGCCCGGCGACCGAGGCCAGTGCGCCGGGCGGGAGGAGGCCGGCATGGGCTCGGTGCGGGTGCTCGTCGGGACCCAGAAGGGCGCGTTCGTCTGCACCAGCGACGGCGCGCGCCGGACGTGGGAGGTGCAGGGCCCCCACTTCGCCGGCTGGGAGGTGTACCACTGCGCCGGCTCGCCGCTCGAGCCGGACCGGATCTGGGCGTCGCAGTCGACCTCGTGGTTCGGGCAGGTGGTCCAGCGCTCGGACGACGGCGGCCGCACGTGGTCCACGGCGGGCAACGCCTTCGCGTACGAGGGGACGCCGGGGACCCACCAGTGGTACGACGGCAGCCCCCGCCCGTGGGCGTTCACCCGGGTGTGGCACCTGGAGCCGTCGCCGGTCGACCCCGACGTGATCTTCGCCGGGGTGGAGGACGCCGCCCTGTTCCGCTCCGACGACGGCGGCGGCACCTGGCGGGAGCTGGCCGGCCTGCGAGGTCACGGCACCGGGCCCTCGTGGGCTCCCGGGGCCGGCGGGATGTGCCTGCACACCGTGGTCGTCGACCCCGCCGACCCCAGGCGGATGGCCGTGGCCGTCTCGGCCGCCGGGGTGTTCCGCACCGAGGACGGCGGGGACAGCTGGGCGCCGGCCAACCGGGGGCTGCGCTCCGAGCACCTTCCCGAGCCCGAGGCCGAGGTGGGCCACTGCGTGCACAAGCTGGCCATGCACCCCGACCGCCCCGACACGCTGTTCATGCAGAAGCACTGGGACGTGATGCGCAGCGACGACCACGGCCGGTCGTGGACGGAGATCAGCGGCGACCTCCCCACCGACTTCGGCTTCGCCGTCGACGTCCACGCCCACGAGCCCGACACCGTCTACGTGGCGCCCATCACCAGCGACGCCCTCCACTACCCGCCCGACGGCTGCCTGCGGGTGTACCGGAGCCGCAGCGGCGGCGGCGAGTGGGAGCCCCTCGGCACGGGCCTTCCCGACAGCGGCTGCTACGTCAACGTGCTGCGGGACGCCATGGCCGTCGATCGCCTCGACCCCTGCGGGGTGTACCTGGGCACCACCGGCGGCCAGCTCTACGTGTCGCCCGACGAAGGCGACCACTGGTCGGCCGTCGCCGAGCACCTGCCCCGGGTCCTGTCGGTCGAGGTGCAGACGCTGTCGTGATCCGGGTGGTGCTGCGGTGATCCAGGTGGTGCTGCCGTGATCCGGGTGGTGCCGCGGTGATCCGGGTGGTGCTGTCGTGATCCGGGTGGAGCTGCCGTCGCCGCTGCAGGTCCTGGCCGGGGTGCCGCGCCAGGTCACCCTCGACGCCGACGTGCCGGCCACCCAGCGGGGGGTGCTCGACGCCCTCGAAGCCTGCTACCCGGCGCTGCGGGGCACCCTCCGCGACCCCGCCACCGGGCGCCGGCGGCCCTTCGTGCGCTTCTTCGCCGAGCTCGAGGACCACTCGGACGACCTGCCGGACGATCCCCTGCCGGCGGCGGTGGCGGCCGGGGAGGAGCCCTTCGTGGTGCTGGGGGCCATCGCCGGCGGCTGACCGGCGCCGGGCCGGCCGGTCCCAGTGGGATCGGGCGGGAGGGCACCCGGTCCCGGAGGGCACGCGCCCGAGGGCACCCGCTCCCAGTGGGATCGGGCGGGAGGGCACCCGGTCCCGGAGGGCACGCGCCCGAGGGCACCCGGGTCCCTATGCTGCCGGCGTGTCCTACGCGCGCAGCTGGCTCTACGTGCCCGCCGACCGCCGCGACCGGCTGGACGCGGCACCGGCGCGCGGCGCCGACGCGCTGATCGTCGACCTGGAGGACGGCGTCGCCCCGGCGGACCGGCCCGGCGCGCGGCGGACCGTCGCCGACTGGCTCGGCCGGCGGTCCGGGCGCGGCGGCGAGATCTGGCTGCGGCTCGACGCGGGGTCGCTGCGCGACGACGTCGCGGTGCTGGCGCCGCCGGTCGCCGGGGTCGTGCTGCCCAAGGCCGAGCCGGCGCTGCTGCAGGAGCTCGACGGCGAGCTCGGCGCCCGCGAGCGGGCCGTCGGCTGCCCGCCAGGAAGCTGGCACGTCTTCGCCCTGGTCGAGACGGCGGTGGGGCTGCGCGACCTCCATCGGGTCGCGTCCGCCCCGCGGGTCGTGCACCTCGGCCTCGGTGAGGCCGACCTCGCGGCGGCGCTGCGGCTGCAGCCGTCGCCCGAGCGCGCCGAGCTGCTGCCCCTCCGGCTGCAGGTGGTGGTCGCCTCGGCGGCAGCGGGGATCGGCGCGCCGGTCGGGCCGGCCTCCACCGACTTCCGGGACCTGGCCGGGCTGCGCCGCTCCTCCGAGGCCCTGCGGCGGGCCGGCTACCGCGCTCGCACCGCCATCCACCCGGCGCAGCTCCCGGTGATCAACGAGGTGTTCTCCCCCTCCCCCCGGGAGGTGGCCGAGGCCCGCGAGCTGGTGGAGGCGTTCGAGGCGTCGGGGTCGGGAGTCACCACCGACCACGCCGGGCGCATGGTCGACGCCGCGGTGGTGCGCTCGGCGCACGAGGTGCTGGAGCGCGCCGAGCGGCACGGCGGCGCCGAGCCGGGCGGGCCCGGGGCCGGCCCGGGCTGAGCCGGCGTCGGCCCGGGCTCAGCCCCGCCGGGTCGGCCGGTGCTGGTAGCGCCCGCGCGGTGACCCGACCACGTTGCCGTCCCGCAGGACCTGCTGGCCGCGCAGGAAGGTGTCGGTCACCGCCGCGGTGAGCTCGAAGCCCTCGAACGGGGTGTACTGCTGGCTCGACTCGGAGTCCTCGGCCCGCACCACCCACGTGCGGTCGGGGTCCACCAGGCAGAAGTCGGCGTCGTAGCCCTCGGCGATGTCCCCCTTGGTGTGCAGGCCGAAGCGCCGGGCCGGGTTGGCGGACACCAGCTGGGCGACGCGCTGCAGCGGCAGCCCCCGCTTGCGGCCCTCGCTGACCAGGCCCGGCAGGAGGTACTCGGTGCCGCCGAAGCCGGACTTCGCCACGTAGACGTCGTCCGCCGGCTCGCCGAACTTGGTCTCGGCGCGGCAGCAGGCGTGGTCGCTCACCACCCAGTCGACCTCGCCGGCGAGGACGTGCCCCCACAGGGCCTCGACGTCGGCGCGCGAGCGCAGCGGCGGGTTGACCTTGCCGCCCAGACCGCTGGCGGTGTGGAAGTCGGCCAGGAGGTGGCCGATGGTGACCTCGCGGCGGAAGTCGACGTGGGGGAACGCCTCGGCCATGATCAGGGCCGCCTCGAGGGCCTTGGCGGAGGACAGGTGCAGCAGGTTGACGTTGGCCAGGTGGGTCTCGTGGGCGAGGTAGGAGGCGATCGTGACCGCCAGGCCCTCGGAGTGCGGCGGCCGGGTGGCCGAGTACGCCTCCAGGCCCGTCAGGCGGCCCTCCCGCTGCACGATGGCCGTGTAGGCCCGCATGATCTCCGCGGTCTCGCAGTGCAGCGACAGCGAGATGTCGTCGGCCATGTGCGGGAGCGCCTCGCGGGCGGCCTGCACGCCTCGCATGACGAACTCGAAGTGCGCGACGTCGTAGGACTCGCCTTCGGGGAGCATCAGGAACTCCCGCTGGGAGCTGGACGCCCCGTGCAGGCCGAAGCCCCCGTAGAACATGAAGATCTTGAAGGAGGGGATGCCGAGCTCCTCGATGAGGGCCGGGATCTCCTCGATGTGGCGGGCCGTCATCGGCGCGACGTGGAAGGCGTAGTCGACGTAGGCGGCGCCCTCGGCCCCGGCGAGGACCTGCGGGAAGAACTCGCGGTACGGGCCGGACCGGTTCAGGTAGTACTGCCCGGTGCGCGTGTAGGTGATGCCGGTGGTCACCCCGCCCTGCGCGCAGGCGCGGCTCTCGCTCCTCGTGTCCTCGGCCAGCGGGTGGTAGATCCCCCAGTGCTGGTGGGCGTCGACGACGCCGGGGAACACCAGCCGGCCCCTGGCGTCGACGACCGCTGCCGCCTCGCCGGCGTCGATGCCGGGGGCGACGCGGGCGAAGCGCCCGCCGGCGACCGCGATGTCCACCTCGGCGGTCTCGGGATGGTCCGGGCGCACCACGCGCCCGTTCTTGACCACCAGGTCGTAGGTCGGCACGGCAGGCCTCCTCAGCTCGTCGAGGTCAACGGCAGGCGGGTGAGCGGCCGGAGCAGCGGCGACAGGTCGTCCAGCGCCTGGAGCCCCGCGGCGAGCTCCTGCACCCGGTCGACGGCCCGGTCGGGCAGCAGGCGCGCGGCGTTGTCGCGGAACTTCACGGCCAGCTCGTCGTAGGAGAGCGGGCGCTGCGGCCCGCCGCGGTTGGCCAGGACCTCGGCGGCGAGCTCCCGTCCGCCGGTCGTGCCCACCCGCAGCACGGCGGGGAACTGGTGGGGGAAGATCGCGTCGCACCTGGGGTCGGCGACCACCGTCACCTTGGCCATCAGGGCCCGGCGGGCGGCGTCGGTGGCGAGGGCGTCGGTGTAGTCGTCGAGGCCGACACCCAGCCCCCCGCCGCCGAACAGCCCGGCCGCGACGGCGTAGGGACCGCTGAACTGGGCCATGTAGGCGGTCTGCGGCTCGCGCTTCGCATCCAGGGGCTCGCCGATGGTGCGCACCGTCGGGCCCGCCACCCCCAGCTCGGCCCACGCCACGTCGTCGGGCCGGAGCCCCTGCTCGCGCAGCGCCATGGCGGCGTCGACCGCCGCGTGGGTGAAGTGGTTCGCCGGGTACGGCTTGAAGAAGATGCCCGGCACCGACCATTCCTCGCCGAGCCCGCCGGTGACCGCACCCGGGTCGAACTCGCCGTGCAGCCACGCCTGGAAGAAGCCGAAGCGCCCCTCGAGGACGGTCGGCGGCCCGGTGAAGCCGTGCCGGACCAGCTGCGCGGCGGACACCGCGGCGTGCGCCGCCCACCCGCAGTGCATGCGCTTGACGGTGCCCCCGGTCCGGTTGGCCTCGATCACGCCCGACGCCATCGACGCCGCCACGCCGAGCGAGTGCACGATGTCCGACGCGTCCATGCCGTACAGGAGCGCGGCGGCGACCGCGCCCCCCATCGCCCCGCAGATCGAGGTGGCGTGCTGGCCGTGCTCGAAGAACACCGAGTTTCCCGCCCGGGGGTCGTAGCCGGCCATGCCGAGCCGCACGCACACCTCCAGGCCCACGGCGATGGCGGCGACGGTGCGCTCCCCGCTGGCGCCCACCGCCTCGGCGACGGCGAGCGCGGCCGGCACGACCGACGCGCTCGGGTGCAGCACCGAGGGGAGGTGGGTGTCGTCGTAGTCCAGGGAATGGGCGAGCACGCCGTTCACGAACGCGGCCATGGTCGCCGGCAGCGGGTCCGGGATCCCGACCGCGTGGGCCTGGGCCCGCCCGCCCTGCTCCGTCGCGTGGGCGCAGGCGGCTGCGCTCGTCGGGAGCGGGCTCGCGGCGACGGCGATGCCGAGGATGTCGAGCACGCGCTTCCGCACGCTGTCGACGACGTCGCCCGGCAGCCGGGGGTACGTGGCCGTGACGGCGAACTCCGCCAGTGCCTGGGCCAGGGTCGGTTCAGCCATCGGCGACGACCGCCAGGGGGCGCACCGGCGAGCCGGTGGCGCCGACGATCCTCATCGGCACCAGGACGAAGGTGAACTCGTGCACCTGCGCCGCGGCGAGCTCCTCGAGCGCGAGCGCCTCGACGATGTAGATGCCTGCCTCCACCAGCAGCACCCGGTGGGCCGGCAGCAGGCTGTGCCCGGCGCCGGGCCCCAGCCGCTCGAAGGCGATCGTGTCCGCACCCGCCGCCAGCACCCCGCGGTCGGCGAGCCACCTGGCGCCCGCCTCGCCGACCCCGGGCACCCCGCTCGACCTCCCCAGGTAGTCGTCGGGGGAGACGTCGAAGCGGCGTCCCCAGCCCGAGCGGATGAGCACCACGTCCCCCGCCCCGACGGCCACCCGCTGCCGCTCGGCGGCGGCGTCGAGATCGGCCGGGCTGATCTCGTAGGCCGGCTCGCACGTCTCCAGGCCCAGCGCCGCCGGCACGTCCAGCAGCACCCCCCGGCGGAGCATGGGGTCGATCGTGTGCACGCCGTGCTCGGTGAAGCGCCCGCCGCGTCCGGCCGCGGCGGCGTCCGCCCCTCCGTGGAGCCGGCCGTCGTGGGAGACGTGGGCCAGCGCGTCGATGTGGGTGCCCACGTGCGTGCCGGTCACGATCAGGTCGTTCGCCGCTGAGCCGCCGTCGGGTCGCACCATGTCGCCGTGCCGGCGGGGCAGCGTGTGCCAGAACTGGGGGTGGTTCGGCGACTGCGGCATGCCGACGAACATCGGCCGCCCCAGGTCGAACACCCGCAGCCCGGCCTGGACCACGCCGAGCAACGGGTCGGTGCTGCGCCCGGCGCCGCTCACGGGGACGGCCTCCGGCGGCAGCCACGGCCACCCGCCCGACGCGTACCGCCGCTGGCCGGCGACCCGCGGACCGGGCTCGTGCCAGCACCCCTTCCCGGCGCAGTCGGGCCACCTCGGGCCGGCGACCCGCGGACCGGGCTCATGCCACCACCCCTTCCCGGCGCAGCCGGGCCACCTCGGCGGCCGGGTAGCCCAGCTCCCCCAGCACGGCGTCGGTGTCGGCGCCCAGCCGGCGCCCCGTGTGCCGGATGCCGCCCGGGGTCTCCGACATCCGCCACATCACGCTCTGCATCAGCACCGGCCCGAGGTCCTCGTCCGCCACCTCGCTGAGCATGCCGGCCTCCCTGACGTGGGGGTCGCCCACCAGGTCGCGCGCGTCGTAGACCGGCGCCACGGCCGCGCCCGCCTCCTCGAACTCGGCGAGCACCTGGTCGCGGCCACGCGCCGCGATCCAGTCCCCGACGTAGCCGTCGAGGAGCTCGACGTGCTCCACCCGGCCGCGTCCGCTGGAGAACCACGGCTCGTCGATCACCTCCGGGTGCCCGACGAGGCGCATCACCCGCTCGGCGATCGCCTGGGCGGACGCGGACACCGCCACCCAGGAGCCGTCGCGGGTCCGGTAGGTGTTGCGGGGGGCGTTGTTGGTGGACCGGTTCCCGTGGCGGGTCTCGACGATCCCGAGCTGCTGGAACACGGTGGCGAACGGCCCGACGGCCGCCATCATCGGCTCCAGGATGCTCATGTCCACCACCTGGCCCCGGCCGGTCCGGTCCCGGTGGCGCAGCGCCATCAGCGTCGCCGATGACGCCGCGATGCCGCAGATGCTGTCCGCCAGCCCGAAGGCCGGCAGCGTCGGGGGGCCGTCGGCATCGCCCGTGAGGTGGGCGAAGCCGCTCATCGCCTCGGCCAGGGTCCCGAAGCCCGGCCGCTGGGCGTACGGGCCGGACTGCCCCCAGCCGGTCACCCGCACCAGCACCAGGCCCCGGTTCACCTGGTGCAGCCGGTCGGGGCCAAGCCCCCACCGCTCGAGCGTGCCCGGCCGGAAGTTCTCGACCACCACGTCGGCGGTCGCCGCCAGCTTCGAGAAGACCGCTGCCCCGGCCTCCGCCCCCAGGTCGAGCCCGACCGTCCGCTTGTTCCGGCTGATCTCCTTCCACCACAGCGGCACCCCGTCCTTCTGGTACCCGTGGCCCCGCATGCCGTCGCCGGTGCGGGGGTGCTCGATCTTGATCACGTCCGCCCCGAAGTCCCCGAGGATCCGGCAGCACAGGGGTCCGGCGAGGATCGTCGACGCGTCGAGCACCCGCAGCCCTTGGAGGGGCGTCATCGCGTCCGGGCGGGCCGTCGCATCAGGCCAGCTCCTGGTGGTGGGCTGCCGGCGTCACGCCAGCTCCCGGTGGTGGGCTGCCCACGTCACCCCAGCTCCCGGTGGTGGGCTGCCGGCGTCACGCCAGCCCCTGGTGCTCGGCTGGCAGCATGACGCGGCGGGCCGACAGCACGTGCGAGCGCATCACCGCGGTGGCCCACTGGGCGTCGCGGGCCGCCAGCGCTTCCACGAGCTCCCGGTGCTGGCGCATGCTGCGCTGCAGCTGGTCGGCGCTGTAGTGGCCGAAGGTCGACACGACGATCGGGAGCTGGGTGATCGACCGCACCAGCTGCGGCAGCAGGGCGTTGCCGGACAGCTCCAGGATCTGGCGGTGGAGCCGGCCGTTGAATTCGGCCAGCCGGTCGAGGTCGTAGGCCCGCCCGCCGAGCGAGACCCGTTCCATCTCGTCGCACAGCCCCCTGAGGCGCTCGATGTCCTCCTGACCGGCGCGCCTCGCCGCCACCCCGGCGGCGTGGCCCTCCAGGAGCGCGCGCAGGTCGAAGATGTCGTCGAGCTCGCGCTCGCTCCAGCTGCGCACCCGGGCCCCCCGGTTGGGCAGGGTCTCGATCAGCCCTTCGGAGTCCAGCCGTCGCAGCGCCTCGCGCACCGGCGTCCGGCTCACGCCGAAGGTGGCGGCGAGCTCCACCTCGCCGAGGCGGGCACCGAACTCGTAGGTCCCGTCGAGGATCCCGGCGCGCACGGCGTCGTACACCCGGTCGGCCGCGTTCCGCGGCTCCCCCCCGTCCTCACCGGGCCCGGCGGTGCGGCCACCGGGGACGGAGGCGGGCCGCCTGGACCTGGTCGGCCCGCGGCCGTCGGTCCGCCCTGCAGCCGAGGTCCGCCCTGCACCCGAGGTCCGCCCTGCACCCGCGGCCCGCCCGCGGCCCTGGGACCGCCCTGCACCCGCGGTCCGCCTGCGGCCGGCGGCGTGCCCGTCCCCGGCGGCGTGCCCGTCACCTCCGGCGTGCCCGTCACCGGCGGCGTCCCCGTCACCTCCGGAGCGTGCGTCCCCGGCGGCGTGCCCGTCCCCGGCGGCGTCCCCGTCACCTCCGGAGCGTGCGTCCCCGTCCCCGGCGGCGTGTGCGTCCCCGGCGGCGTCCCCGTCCCCGGCGTCCCCGTCCGGCTCGCGAGCTTCGTCGGCGTCGGTGCGGTCGGGGCGCTTCATCCGTGGTGCCTTTCCATCCGTGTGCACCAGGACCTGCCGGCAGGGTGCGCAGTCGTGCCGAGCGCGCCGCGCGTGGCGGGCTGCTCGCCTTCGTACAGTACCGAAGGTGGCGTGACGGCATCGCCTGGTGGAGAGGCGGCAGGTGTCTCCGTCCTACGCGCGCGCGGCTGCGGCCCGGCGAGGCCCACGCCGGGGCGACCCGTCATCCGGCCGGCGGGAAGGGCCCGGCGCGCCCCAGCAGTGCGGGGACCGGCCGGCCGAGCTCGCCCTCGATGTGGCTGGAGGCGGACAGGAGCCCGTCCAGCGCGACCCCGGTCTCCACCTTGCTGCGCGACAGCATCCAGGCCAGGTCCTCGGTGGCGATGTTGCCCGTGGCCGCCGGCGCGAACGGGCAGCCCCCGATCCCCCCGCTGCTCGCGTCGAGCGCCACCGCCCCGAGCTCGACGGCGGTCCAGGCGTTGGCGTACCCGGTGTTGCGGGTGTTGTGGAAGTGGAAGCGCAGCGGCACGTCGTGCTCGTCGCGGACGGCGGACACCAGGCGGTGCACGTCCGCCGGGACGCCGACGCCGATGGTGTCGGCGAGCACGACCTCGTCGGCGCCGCCGTCGACGCAGCGGTGCACCAGGCCCACGACCTGTTCGGTGGCCACCTCGCCCTCGAACGGGCAGCCGAAGGCGGCGCCGATCGTGACCGTGACGCCGAGCCCGGCCTGGTGGGCGAGCCGGGAGATCTCGGCGAAGGTCCGCACGCCCTCGTCGACGGTCATCCCCTGGTTCCGCTGCGAGAAGGTCTCGGTGGCGACCACCACCACGTTCACCTCGTCCACGCCCGCGCCCAGCGCCCGGTCGAAGCCGCGCCGGTTCACCACCAAGCCGCTGTAGCGCACGCCGTCGCGGCGGGGCACGGCCCGCATGAGCTCGTCGGCGTCGGCCATCTGCGGCACGCGGCCGGGGTGGACGAAGCTGGTGGCCTCGATGCGGCGCAGCCCCGCGGCGACGAGGGCCTCGACGTAGGCGACCTTGGCGGCGGTGCCCACCACGGTGGGCTCGTTCTGGAGGCCGTCGCGCGGGCCGACCTCCACGAGCTCGATGCGCCGGGTCGTCATACGCGCATCATGACCGGAAATGTGCATGCAATCAAGCACAAGCACCCCCGCAACTCCTTGCAAGGGTGGCACCGGATAGCTATGTTGTATGCAATTCGGCCGACGTCCTTCGCCGGCGCCCGGGCGGGCCGCTCTCCGCCCTTCGATCTCGACGAGGTTGCGTATGCCGGTTGACCGACAGGTGCTTCCGCTCTCGGACGTGCGCGTCGTGGAGCTGGGCCAGCTCCTCGCCGGCCCGTTCTGCGGTCAGCTGCTCGGCGACTTCGGCGCCGAGCTGATCAAGCTGGAGGACCCGGGCCGGGGTGACCCGATGCGGGAATGGGGACGGGAGAAGCCCTACGGGATCTCCCTGTGGTGGTCGATCGTCGCCCGCAACAAGAAGTCCGCCACGTGCAACCTGCGCACCAAGGAGGGCCAGGACCTGGTCCGCCGCCTGGCGGCCACGTCCGACGTGCTGGTGGAGAACTTCCGGCCCGGGACCCTGGAGCGGTGGGGGCTCGGGCCCGAGCAGCTCTGGGAGGTGAACCCGCGGCTGGTGGTCACCAGGGTGACCGGCTACGGGCAGTCCGGGCCCTACGCGCCGCGAGCCGGGTTCGGCTCGATCGGCGAGGCGATGGGCGGCATCCGCTACGTGACCGGCGACCCGGACCGGCCGCCGTCGCGCACCGGCATCTCGCTCGGCGACGCGCTGGCGGCGACCTTCGCCGCCCTGGGCACGCTGGTGGCCCTGCACGTGCGGGAGCGGACCGGGCGGGGCCAGGTCGTCGACTCGGCCATCTACGAGGCGGTGCTGGCGCTGATGGAGTCGCTGCTGCCGGAGTGGGAGGTCGCCAGCTACCAGCGGGAGCGGACCGGCAGCGTGCTCCCCAACGTGTCCCCGAGCAACGTCTATCCCACCCGTGACGCCGACATGATCCTGATCGGGGCGAACCAGGACAGCGTCTTCCGCCGCCTGGCCGTCGTCATGGGACGGCCGGAGCTCGCCGACGACGAGCGGTACTCGACCCACGGCGCTCGCGGCGCCAACATGGCCGACCTCGACGACATCATCGCCGCCTGGACGGCCACGTACGACGCCGACGACCTGCTGCCGCTGCTGCACGACGGTGGCGTCCCGGCCGGCCGGATCTTCCGCGCCCGGGACATGTTCGCCGACCCGCACTTCGCGGCGCGCGAGGCGATCGTCCGCGTGGCGCACCCCGAGCTCGGCCAGGTGCCGATGCAGAACGTGTTCCCCCGCCTGTCCGCGACCCCCGGGGCGGTGCGCCACTCGGGCCCGGCCCTCGGGGAGCACAACGACTACGTGTACCGGGAGCTCCTGGGGCTCTCGGACGCGGACATCGCCAAATTGGCCGACCTCGGTGTGATCTGAGGCACCCCGGACCCTACGGAGGCTGCGATGACGTATCGCCTCGGCGTCGACGTCGGCGGGACGTTCACCGACGTCCTGCTCATCGACGAGGATTCCGGTGCGACGTACCGGGCGAAGACCGCCTCGACCCCCGACGACCAGTCGGTCGGCGTGCTGCGGGGCATCGAGAAGGTCTGCTCGAGCGCCGGGATCTCGCTCGCCGACATCGAGGAGGTGCTGCACGGCACCACCGTGGCGACCAACGCCATCCTGGAGGGCAAGGGCGCCCGGGTCGGCCTGGTGACCACGCAGGGCTTCCGCCAGGTGCTGCAGATCGCCCGGTCCTTCGTGCCCGGGGGGCTCGCGGGGTGGATCATCTGGCCGAAGCCCGAGCCGATCGCCGCCCTGGAGGACACGGTGGAGGCCCTGGAGCGCGTCGACTCGTCGGGGGCGGTGGTGACCCCGCTGGACGAGGACGACATCGCCGCCAAGCTGCACCGCCTGCGCGACGACGGTGTGGAGGCGCTCACCGTCTCGCTGATCAACTCCTACGCCAACGCCGAGCACGAGCAGCGGATCGCCGGGCTGGCGCAGCAGATCATGCCGGACGTCCCGGTGTCGGTGTCCTCCCGGGTGCTGCCCGAGCTGCGCGAGTACGAGCGGACGATCACCTCGGTGGCGAACAGCTACGTGCAGCCCAGGGTCGCCCGCTACATCGCCAACCTGGCGGGCAAGCTCGCGGACGGGGGCGTTGGCGCCGGGCTGTACCTGCTGCGCAGCGACGGTGGCCTGGCACGGGAGGCGGTCGCCGCCGAGCACCCGGTGTCGCTGCTGCTGTCGGGCCCGGCCGGCGGCGTCGCCGGTGCCGTCTGGGCCGCGGAGCAGGCCGGCTACCGGGACTTCCTCACCTTCGACATGGGGGGCACCTCCACCGACGTCGCCCTGGTGCAGAACCTGCAGCCGCGCATCGGGCGCGAGACCACCGTCGGCGACCTCACGGTGCGGGCGACCTCGGTCGACGTGCGGACGGTCGGCGCCGGCGGCGGCTCCATCGCGCACGTGCCCGAGCTGACCAGGGCGCTGCGGGTCGGCCCCCAGTCGGCGGGGGCGGTGCCCGGCCCCGCCGCCTACGGCATCGGCGGCGCCGAGCCGACGGTGACCGACGCCAACGTGGTGCTCGGCTACCTGCCGATCGAGCTGGCGGGCGGCGAGATCAAGCTGGACGTTGAGGCCGCCCGCGAAGCGGTGGCGACCGTCGCCGCCGGCATCGGCGTCGACAGCGTGGAGGCGGCGGCCGCCGGCATCGTGGACATCGTCAACGAGAACATGCTCGGCGCGCTCCGCCTGGTGTCGGTGCAGCAGGGCTTCGACCCCCGGGACTTCGCCCTCGTCGCCTTCGGCGGCGCCGGCCCCCTGCACGCCAACGCCCTCGGCCGCCTCACCGGCGCGTGGCCGGTGATCATCCCGCCGTCGCCGGGCGTGCTGTGCGCGTACGGCGACGCCACCACCGTGGTGCGGGACAACACCGCACGCACGTACATCCGCCGCTTCTCGCAGCTCACCGACGAGGACCTGGCCGGCCTGCTCGGCGAGCTGGCCGAGTCGGCGGCCCGGACCCTCGCCGGGCAGGGCGTGGCGCGAGAGGCGCAGCACGTGAGCTACCAGGTGGACCTGCGCTACCACGGGCAGGGCTTCGAGATCCCCGTCGAGGTGGACGTCGCCTCGCTCGGCGGCTCCGGGGCCGGCCTGGCGGCGCTCGCCGCGGCGTTCGACGCCGAGCACGAGCGGCTGTTCTCCTTCCTGCTGGAGGGCAACGAGCACGAGCTGGTCACCGCCCGGGCCACCGTCACCGGCCCCCGCCCGAACGTGCAGGCCAGCGCCCTCGCCGAGGGCGGGCCCGACGCCAGCGGCGCCCGCGTCGGCACCACCCGGATCTGGGTCGACGGCCACCACGCCGACGCCGACCTGTACGCCCGTACCCAGCTCCTGGCCGGCAACCGGGTCCAGGGTCCGGCGGTCATCACCGAGATGGACTCCACCACCCTCGTACTGCCGGGGCACACCGCGACGGTGCATCCGAGCGGCAGCCTCCTGATCCGTCCCACGGAGGGATAAGGCATGGCCACGATCCACCAGCCCAACACGGCGCCGCTCGAGAAGGTGCAGGTCGACCCGGTGACCCTCGACCTCATCGAGAACGCGCTGCGCAACGCCCGCTACGAGATGGACGAGGTGCTGTTCCGCACCGCGCTGTCGCCGGGCATCCGCGAGCAGCACGACGAGTTCCCCCTGATCGGCGACCCCGAGGG
>JAJZYI010000289.1 GCA_021798135.1 Actinomycetes bacterium
CGGCCTGGGCGGCTCCGGCACCCACGACGCGACGGACGAGGACTGGGTCCGGCACCTGGTCCGGACGTTCGTGACGCCCGGCATCGAGGCGCTGCGGGGCGGGCCCGGGAGCGGGCGCGCCGACGGCGGGGACGCCGACTGGCCCGGCGACCGACGGGCCGAGGGCGGGAAGGGGGCGGCGGCCGGGCGGGCGGCGGCGCGTCGAGGGGCGGCGCGGGGGGCGGCGACAGCGGCGGGACGGGCTAGCCGCCGCCGGCCGGCACCCACGGCCGAGCAGGGGCACCGAGCAGAGGGAGCAGAGGGATGACCGAGGCCATGCGCGACGACGAGGCCATGCGCGACGACGGGGCCATGCGCGACAACGCTGCCATCATCGGGCGCGACGACGTGAACGACCTCGCGGCCATCATGGCCGTGCGCAACACCGACTGGGGGGAGCGGCGCCACGACGTCCACTCCGACTACGACACGGTCTTCACGTGGGACTACGAGAAGGGCGCCCGGCCCAAGCTCGACAAGCTGTACGAGAAGGCCAAGCGCTCCCAGTGGAACGCCCAGACCGACCTGCCCTGGGACACCGAGGTGGACCAGGAGGCCCTGGTCGTCGCCAATGCCGCTGCCAACGGCGGGTTCCTCCGCGACGTGGACGTCACGGGGACGCCCGTGGCGTCGTGGGGCGACGCGGAGTGGATCCAGTTCGGGGTGGAGAGCCAGAACTGGACGCTGTCGCAGTTCATGCACGGCGAGCAGGGAGCGCTCGTGTGCACGGCCAAGATCGTGGAGTCGGTGCCGTGGGTCGACGCCAAGTACTACGCCGCCACCCAGGTCATGGACGAGGCCCGCCACGTCGAGGTGTTCTCGAAGTACCTCGACGACAAGCTGTCGGGCCACTACCCGATCAACGCGCACCTGCGGCTGCTGCTCGACGACATCATCGCCGACAGCCGGTGGGACATGACCTACCTGGGCATGCAGATCATGGTGGAGGGTCTGGCCCTCGCCGCCTTCGGCTTCATGCACCAGATCACCACCGAGCCGCTGCTCAAGCAGCTGCTCCGCTACGTGATGTCCGACGAGTCCCGCCACGTGGCCTTCGGCGTCCTCAGCCTGCAGGAGCACTACGCCGGGCTGACCTCCGCCGAGCTGCGCGAGCGCCAGGAGTTCGCCTTCGAGGCGGCGGTCCGCATGCGCGACCGGTTCCTGCAGCAGGAGGTGTGGGACAAGATGGGCGTCGACCCGAAGGCGGTCGTCCCCGTCCTCCTGCAGGCGCCCGAGCGCGAGATGTTCCAGAACATCCTCTTCTCGAAGATCGTCCCGAACTGCAAGAAGCTGGGCCTGCTCGACGCCGCCGACGGCTGGCTGCGCACCAAGTTCACCGAGCTGGGCGTGATCGGGTTCGAGGACTGGGCCGACACCGGCGAGGAGTACGAGCAGCTGCAGCAGGCGCCGGCCCAGGCGTCGTGAGCGCCGCCGGGCCGGGTTCCGCTGGCGGAGCCCGGCCCGGCGGCGGCTACCCTTGGGGCATGCCCAGCGCGACGCCCTCGGGGCGCTTCGGGACCGTGGTGACGGCCATGGTCACGCCGTTCGCGGAGGACGGGGCCCTCGACGTCGACGGCGCGGTCACGCTGGCCCGGTGGCTGGCGGCCAACGGCAGCGACGGGCTCGTCCTCGCCGGCACGACCGGCGAGGCGTCGGTGCTCGACGACCGGGAGAAGCTGACCCTGTGGGAGGCGGTGGCCGGTGCGGTCACCGTCCCCGTGGTCGCCGGCACCGGGTCGAACGACACCGACCACTCGGTCCGGCTCACCCGGGCGGTGGGCGCCACCGGCGTCGCCGGGGCCCTCGTCGTCACGCCGTACTACAACCGCCCGTCGCAGGACGGGCTGCGCCGCCACTTCACGGCCGTGGCCGGGGCCACCGACCTGCCGGTGATGCTCTACGACATCCCCGTGCGCGCCGGCCGGCGCATCGCCGCGGACACGCTGCTCGGGCTGGCGCGCGACGTGCCGAACATCGTGGCGGTGAAGGACGCCGCCGGCGACGTGGTCGGCTCCAGCCGGGTGGTGGCCGCGGCCCCCGACGGGTTCGAGCTCTACAGCGGCGACGACGCGTACACGCTGCCCCTGCTGGCCGTCGGCGCCGTGGGCGTGGTGAGCGTGTCGGCGCACTGGATCGGGCGGGCCCTCGGCGCCATGATCGCCACCTTCCGGGCCGGCGACGTCGCCGGCGCCGCCCGGGCCAACGCCGCCCTGCTCGACGCCATGGCGTTCCAGTCGTCGGACGCGGCACCGAACCCGCTGCCGGCCAAGGCCGTCTGCCGGGCGCTGGGCCTGCCGGCCGGCCAGTGCCGGTTGCCGATGGGACCGGCGCCCGCCGGGCTGGACGAGGCGGCAGCCGAGCTCGTCGGGGACCTGGGCCTCGTCCCCGCCGCGCCGTCGGGCAGGCCGGCAGCCGGTCCCTCCGGCTCGCCGGTCCCGGCTACGGGGAGCCCCGTTGCCTGAGGCGGTCCGGGTCACCTTCCTCGGTGGCCTGGGCGAGATCGGGCGGAACTGCGCCTGCATCGAGCAGGGCGGGCGGATCGTGGTGCTCGACTGCGGCATCATGTTCCCCGATCCCCACATGCCGGGCATCGACCTGGTCCTGCCCGACTTCAGCTACCTGCGCGAGCACGCCGACCAGGTCGAGGCCGTCGTCCTCACCCACGGGCACGAGGACCACACCGGGGGCCTGGCGTACCTGCTGCGCGAGCTCGAGGCGCCCGTCTACGGGTCGCCGCTCACCCTCGGCCTGGCCCGCAACCGCGTGGAGGAGGCCGGCCTGGCCGACCGCGCCCGGTGGGTGCCCGTGGCCGACGGCGACCGGCGCGCCATCGGCCCGTTCGAGGTCGACTTCATCCCCGTCACGCACTCGGTGCCGCACGGGTTCGCCACGGCGTTCCACACCGCCCAGGGCGTGGTGCTGCACTCGGGCGACTTCAAGATCGACCTGCAGCCCGTCGACGGGCGGCTCACCGACCTGGCCCGCGTCGGCGCGATCGCCACGGAGCCGGGGATCCGGCTGCTGCTGGCCGACTCCACCAACGCCGAGGAGCCCGGGTTCACCCTGTCGGAGTCGACGGTGGGGACGGCGCTGCGCCGCGTGTTCGGCGCGCACCGGGGGCACCGCCTCATCGTGACGTGCTTCGCCAGCCACCTCCACCGGGTGCAGCAGATCGTGGACGCCGCGATCGCCGACGGCCGCAAGGTGGCGACCCTCGGCCGTTCCATGGCGAAGAACGTGGACCTCGGCCGGCGCCTCGGCGTGCTGCGCGTCCCCGACGGGGCGCTGGTCGACGTCGAGCACGTCGACGACCTGCCCGACGGGGAGGTCTGCATCGTCTCCACCGGTTCGCAGGGCGAGCCGCTGTCGGCCCTGTCGCTCATGGCGGCCGGCGAGAACAAGCTGGTCCGCCTGCGCGCCGGCGACGTCGTGGTCATCAGCGCCCACCCGATCCCCGGCAACGAGTGGGCGGTGGGGCGCGTGATCGACGGCCTGCACCGCCGCGGCGCCGAGGTGGTCCACACCGGCATCGAGCCGGTGCACGTGAGCGGGCACGCCCGCCAGGGCGAGCTGCGGACCCTGCACTCCGTGGCCCGGCCGGAGTGGTTCGTCCCCGTGCACGGCGAGTACCGCCACCTCGTCAACCACGGCCGGCTGGCGCAGTCGATGGGCATGGCCGAGGACCACGTCCTGGTGTGCGAGGACGGCGACAGCGTCGTCCTGGACGACGACGGCCTGCACCGGGGCGACAGCGTGCCCGGCGGCTTCCTGTTCGTCGACGGGACCGTCGGCGACGTCGGCCACGGCGTCCTGCGCGACCGGCGGGTGCTGTCCGAGGAGGGCGTCGTCATGGTCGTGGCCACCATCGACCCCCACCGCGGCGAGCTGGTGGCGCAGCCGCAGGTCATCACCCGCGGCTGGGTGCACGCGCCGGAGGCCGAGGACCTGCTGGGGGAGGCGTCGGACACCGTCGGCAAGGCGCTCGAGCAGGCCATGGCGGACGGGGCCCGGGACCAGGAGAGCCTGCAGCGCACGGCCCGCCGGGCGCTCGGCCGGTTCGTCGGCGAGCGCACCCGTCGCCGGCCGATGATCGTCCCCGTCGTGGTGACGGTCTGAGCGGCGGGCCGCCGGGCCGCCGGGTCGTGCCGCCGCGGGCCGCCGCGGGGCGCGGCGCGGCGCCGGTCCGTGGCCGCCGATCGGCGCGGTGTTAGCCTCGGCGGCACTGTGGTGACCACCAAACGCCGCCCGGGGCGCTCCCGCCCGGCGCCGCGCGGCGCAGGGCACGCGAAGCG
>JAJZYI010000290.1 GCA_021798135.1 Actinomycetes bacterium
GCCAGCAGGGCCCCGGCGGCTGGGGCCCGGGACCGGGGTGGCCGGCGCCGCCGCGGCGGCCGGCAGGACCCGGCCGCGACCCGCGGGTGGCGGCCCTGATCATCGTCCTGCTCGCCTTCGTCGCCGTCCTGGTCCGCCTGCACCACGTGCAGGTCGTGTCGATCATCGTGTTCTGCGTCCTGGTGGGGTCGGTGATCCTGCACGAGGTGTCGCACGGCTGGGTGGCGCTGGCGTTCGGGGACGACACGGCCAAGCGGGCCGGCCGGCTGACCCTCAACCCGCTGGCGCACGTGGACATCGTGGGCACGATCATCGTGCCGGTGGTGATGGTCCTGAGCGGGCTCGGCGCCTTCGGGTGGGCCAAGCCGGTGCCGGTCAACGTGTCGCGCCTGCGCAGCCCCCGGAACCACGCGGTGCTCGTGTCGCTGGCCGGGCCGGCGGTCAACCTGGCGCTGGCCGCGCTGTCGCTGGGCCTGTACCGATTCGTGGTGCCCCAGTCGGACAAGCTCGGCGTCATGTTCACGGGCGACATCGTGAACCAGCCGACGTGGGCCCAGGTGGTGTTCTTCCTGGGCTACGTGAACGTCATCCTCGCCGTGTTCAACCTGATCCCGCTGCCGCCGCTCGACGGCTCCGCCGTCCTGGAGCGCCTGTTCCCGGCGAGCTGGCTGCCCACCTACTACCGGATCCGCCCCTTCACCCTGGTCCTGCCGCTGCTGCTCGTGGCGCTGTCGTCGTTCTCGAGCACCGGTGGGCCCCTCGGGAGCCTGTTCAACTGGGTCCTGCAATGGTGGGGCCACCTGTCGGGGCTCTGACGGCGCAGGCCTCGGGGTGCCAGCAGGCCCGCAGCGCCGGCGGGCGCAGGCCTCAGGGTGCCAGCAGGCCCGCAGCGCCGGCGGCGCGCTCGTACGTGGCCGCCGCGACCTGGTGGGCACGCTCGGCCCCGGCGGCCAGCACCCGCCGGAGCTCGCCCCGGTCGTCGGCCACCTCCCGGTACCGCTGCTGCACCGGCTCGAGCAGGGCGACGAGGGCGTCGGCGACGTCGGCCTTGAGCGCGCCGTAGGTGGTGTAGCCCTCCGCGAGCTGGGCGGGCTTGCCGCCGGTCGCCGCGGCCAGCAGGTCGAGGAGGTTCGACACGCCGGGCTTGGCCGCCGGGTCGTAGCGGACCTCGGTCTCCGTGTCGGTCACCGCACGGCGGACCTTGCGCCGCACCACGTCGGGCGGGTCGAGCACCAGCACCGTGCCCTGCGGCGACGACACCGACTTGGACATCTTGCGGGTGGGCTCCTGCAGGTCCATGACGCGGGCCCCGGCCGCCGGCAGCGCGGCCTGCGGCACCACGAACGTGTCGCCGTGGCGGCCGTTGAAGCGGATGGCGAGGTCCCGGGCGAGCTCCAGGTGCTGGCGCTGGTCGTCGCCCACGGGCACCCGGTCGGCGTCGTAGAGCAGGATGTCCGCCGCCATCAGCACCGGGTAGGTGAACAGCCCGACGCGGGCGGACTCCGTCCCGCCGTCGTCCCGGAGGGCCTTGTCCTTGAACTGCGTCATCCGGCGCAGCTCGCCCATGCTCGCCGTGCACTCGAGCAGCCAGGCGAGGCGGGGGTGCTCGGGCACGTGGCTCTGGACGAACAGCGTGCACGTCTCGGGGTCGAGGCCCACGGCGAGCAGGCACGCGGCGGTGACGAGCGTGCGCTCGGCCAGCGCGGCGGGGTCGTAGTCGAGGGTCAGGGCGTGCAGGTCGACGACGCAGAAGAAGGCGTCGTGCTCGTGCTGGTCGGCGACCCAGCTCCGGAACGCCCCCAGGTAGTTCCCGAGGTGCATCTCGCCGCTGGGCTGCACGCCCGACAGGACCCTGGTCATGGCCCGCCATGGTACGGCACGGGAGCCTGCGGCCGTGGGTGGTGCCCGCCCGTGCGCGAGCGCGGCGCGCCGCTCCGGTATGGTCGTCGCATGCCGGTGCACGTGAGCACCCCGGTGTTCGAGGGGCCCGTCGACGTGCTGCTGCAGCAGGTCGGCGACCACAAGGTGGACATCTACGACGTCCCGCTGGCCGCGGTCGTCGACGCGTTCATCGCCCAGCTCCAGGCGGCGTCCGCCGTCGACCTGGGCGAGACGAGCGAGTTCCTGGTGATCACCGCGATCCTCGTCGAGCTGAAGTCGCGCAAGCTGCTGCCCGGTCCGGACGAGGTCGAGGCGGACGAGGAGGTGGACGGCTTCGAGGAGCGGGACCGCCTGCTGTCGCGGCTGCTGGAGCTGCAGGTCTACAGCGCTGCCGCTGACGCCTTCGCGGTGCTGGCCGAGCGGGCGGCGCGGTCGGTGCCGCGCCAGGCGGGCGTCGACGACGCCTACCGGGACCTCGCACCCGACCTGCTCGCCGGGGTGACGGCCCGCGACGTCGCCGCCGCCTACCGCCGTGCCCTCACGCCCCGGCCGGTGCCGCAGATCGACCTGTCGCACGTCACGGTGGAGCCCGTGACGGTGTCGGAGGCGGTCGAGGAGCTCGTGGGGCGGCTGCCGGGCCTGCGCCGGGCTACGTTCCGCGACCTCACCCTGCACTGCACCACCCGCATGCAGGTCATCGTGCGCTTCCTGGCGCTGCTCGAGCTGTGCAAGCGGGGCTGGGTCACCCTGGACCAGGGCGACACCTTCGGCGACCTGCAGGTGGTCTGGGTGGCCGAGCCGGCGCTGGCGGACGACGGCGGCTGGGTGGCCGTCGGGGTGGAGGAGTACGAGGGATGACCACCGCCGACGGGTGGTCGGAGCCCGCCTGGGACGGGCTCGGCGGCAGCGGTGCGCCCGGGGAGGACCGGCCCGTGGCCGGCGACGCTCCTGCCGGCGACGGTGCGGCCGGGGAAGCGCGACCACCGGCCAGTGACGACGTGGCCGTCGGAGGTGCGGCCGGGGACGGTGCGCCCGTCGACGGCACCGCCGCCGGCGAGGACCTGGGGTGGCCGCCGGCCCCGCCGTGGGTGCCGGGCGGCGAGCTGGGCCTGGAGCACCGGGCCGTCGAGGCGGTGGTGCTCTGCGCGGTCGAGCCGGTGGCCCCCGGGCTCCTGGCCGAGCTGCTGGAGCTGCCGGTGGAGCGCGTGGAGCGGATCTGCGAGGACCTCGCCCGCGACTACCGGGCCCAGCGGCGCGGGTTCCTCCTCGCCCGGGTGGCAGGTGGCTACCGCTACCAGACCGACCCGGACCTGGCGCCCTTCGTCGAGCGCTTCGCCATGGAGGGCGTGTCGTCCCGGCTGTCGTCCGCAGCGCTCGAGACGCTGGCGATCGTGGCCTACAAGCAGCCGGTGTCGCGGGCGCAGGTCTCGATGCTGCGGGGCGTCAACGTCGACGGGGTGGTGCGCCTGCTGGTGCAGCGGGGCCTGATCGCCGAGGTGGGCCACGCACCGGGCCCGGGGCAGCCCGTGCTGTACGGGACGACCCCCGCCTTCCTGGAGAAGCTGGGGCTCGACGGCATCGACGAGCTGCCGGCCGTCGAGGACCTGTTCCCCGGTCCCGACGCGGTGGAGGCGCTCGAGGCCCGGCTCCGGCCGGGCGCCGATGGCGCCTGAGCCGACCGCGGCCGGCACCGGCGAGCGGCTCCAGAAGATCCTGGCGCGTGCGGGGCTGGGCAGCCGGCGGGTCTGCGACGAGCTGGTCGCGGCGGGGCGGGTGACGGTCGACGGCACCACGGCCCGCCTCGGCCAGCGGGTCGACCCCGCCACCCAGCAGGTGGCGGTCGACGGGGTGCCGCTGGCGCTGGCACCCGGGCTGGTCCACTACCTCCTGAACAAGCCCGCCGGCGTCATCTGCAGCGCCGCCGATCCTGAGGGGCGGCCGCAGGCCGTCGACATGGTCCCGCACGAGCCGCGCGTCTTCACGGTCGGTCGGCTCGACACCGACAGCGAGGGCTTGCTGCTGCTCACCAACGACGGGGACCTGGCCCACCGCCTGACGCACCCGTCGTTCGGGGTCGAGAAGGAGTACCTGGTCGAGGTGGAGGGCCGGCCCTCGGCGGGAGCGATCGGCCGCCTCCGCAGCGGCGTCGATCTCGACGACGGGCGCACCGCCCCGGCCCGCGTCGGCGTCGTCGCCCCGGGCGTGCTGCGGATCGTCGTGCACGAGGGGCGCAACCGGCTGGTGCGGCGCATGTGCGAGGCCGTGGGCCACCCGGTGCGGCGGCTCGTGCGGGTGCGCATCGGCCCCGTCGTCGACAGCCGGCTGGCGCCGGGGGCGTGGCGGGTGCTGTCGCCCGGAGAGGTCCGGGCCCTGTCGGCCGCGGCGGCCGCCCGGCCGGCGGGGGGCCGGGCGCGGCCGCTGCGCTCGCCGGGG
>JAJZYI010000015.1 GCA_021798135.1 Actinomycetes bacterium
CAGTCGGTGCGGGCCAGGCCCCGCAGGGCGCGCCCGCCGAGTGCCGCACCGGCGGGGGTGTCGACGACGGCGAGCAGGCCGGTGGCGAGGGTGACCGTGTCGACCGGCCACGGGTGCCAGCGCAGGCACTCGGCGACGGCTCGCTCGAGCTCCTGGCCGAGGTCGGCGACGGCGAAGTCCACGCGCTCCAGGACCTGGTGGACCAGCTCGCCGAACCCGGCCCCGCCGGGGACGTCGCCGAGCGGCACGGGCGTGCTCGTCGCACCGCCGGGGGTGCCGGCGGCCGCCGGAGCGCCGTCACCGGGCACGTCCGGCCCCTCGTCGCCGGCGCGCGCGTCGCCGAGGGAGTCGTCGTCGGCGTCCTCGCCGCCCGGCTCGCCGGGACCGCCGGGCCCGACGGCTTCGGCCTGGTCGGCGATGGCCGTGAAGGACCACCGCCGCGCCCGCCGGTCGGGCAGGCGGTCCAGCCGGGCGGTGCGCAGGTCGGTGGGGGCCGCGGCCGCGTCGGGATCCCGCCACGGGGGGCCCGCCGGGCCGCGTCGGCGCGCAGGGGACACGTCGACGATCCCGTCGCCGGCGCCGAGCGCGTCGGCCAGGAACGCGACGGTCTCGTCGTCGGCGGGCAGGGCGACCCGGGCGGCGCCGAACCGGTGGGGGTCGACGGCGGCGCCGTCGCGGGCGAACAGGACGCGGGCGAGCCCCGTCGCCTCGCCGTCCTTGGTCGGCGACCACCACAGCGCGGTGTGGTGGCGGGCCCTGGTGAGCGCGACGTACAGGAGGCGGAGGTTCTCGCCCACGGTGCCGGCGGTGGCGAGGTCCCTGCGCCTGCGGGCGGCGGCGGCGGTCGGCCACCGCTCGGCGGAGGCGACGTCGAAGGTGCGCCGCCCGGTGGCATCGTCCTGGAAGAGGACCTGCCGCGGCGCGGCCAGGCTGCCTCGCCACATGGTGGGGACGCAGACGACGGGGAACTCCAGTCCCTTGGCGGTGTGGATCGTCATGATCTGGACGGCCTGGGCCTCCGACTCGACGCGCCGGGCGGTCACGTCCTGGTCGGGGTCGGGGGCAGGGCCGGCGCGCAGGTCGTCGAGCAGGGCCAGCAGGGTGGCGGCGGTCGGCCGGCGGCCGGCCGGCAGGGAGCGCAGCAGGCCGGCGACGTGCTCCAGGTCGGTGAGCAGCCGGTCCCCGTCGGCGGTGGCGAGCGCCCGGGCGGCCACCTGGGTCTCCGCCCACAGGTGCGCGCACAGCTCGACGGTGCCGCGCGCGGCGAGGAGCTCCGCCCAGCGGGCGAGGTCCTCCTGGACGGCGCCGACGGCGGCGTCGTCGGCGGCGGCGACGTCGGCCAGGTGCCACCCGAAGAAGCACGACTGGGCGGCGGTGCGGGCACGGGCGGGGTCGGCCGGCTGGTCCAGCGCGGCGAGCAGCCACCGCCAGTGCCGCGCCGCCTCGGAGTCGAGGACGCTGTCGCCGCGGGCGATCACGGCCGGGATGCCCCGGGCTCGGAGCGCGCGCTGCAGGTCACGGCCCTCGGCGTTGCGGGCGACGAGGACGGCCACGTCGGCTGGCCGGAGCGCTCGCGTGGCGCCGTCCGCGCCCGCCGGCAGCCGTGCCGTGTCGAGCAGGCGGTGGACGTGGCCGGCGAGGTCGGCGGCCACGGCACGGTCCGCGGCGGCCGTGGTGACCTTGCCCGCGAGTGTCTGCTCGAGCCCGGCGCCGGCGGCGACCCGCACGGCCAGCGCGGGCAGCGGGTCCCCGGCCGGCGTGGTCATGCGGCGGTGCTCGTTGCCGGGGGCGGGGCCCACGGCGGCGAACGCGATGTCGTCGGACCCGAAGGTGGCGCCGGCGAGCAGCCGGCCCAGCGCGTCGAGGAGGGCGCCGTCGGAGCGCCAGTTGGTCGCGAGGGTGCGCCGGGCGACACCGGGTCCGGCGGTGGCTCGCAGGTAGGTGTGGACGTCGGCGCCGCGGAACCCGTAGATCGCCTGCTTGGGGTCGCCGACCAGGACGAGCGCGGTGCCCGCGTCGGCGCCCGCGAACAGGCGCTCGAAGATCTCCCACTGCACCGGGTCGGTGTCCTGGAACTCGTCGACCAGTGCGACGCGGTAGCGGCGGCGCAGGGCGTCGACCGCGGCAGGGCTCGCCGCGAGCGCTTCGGCGAGCCCGGTGAGGACGTCGTCGAAGGACACCGTCCCGGCGTGGCGGCGCCTGCGGTGGACCTGTGCGACGGCCAGGTCGACGAGCCGGCGCCTGAGCGCGGCGGCGGGGGTGGCCCCCGGGTCGTCGAGGTCCGGGACGAGGCGGATGCCGGGGTTGCCGAGGACCGTGGCGACGGCTGCCTCCAGGTCCCCGACGGATGGGAGCAGGTCGACGCCGGCGGGGTCGTCGACGGCAGCGGCAGCCACCAGGTCGGCGCAGACGGAGGCGACGAGCGCCCGCGTGTCGTCGACGAGGGCGGCGTCGAGGTCGCCGGGCGCGGCCGAGCCGAGCGTGCCGAGCACCTGCTGGGCGAAGCTGTGGATGGTGGTGATGGTGGCGGCGTCGATGTCCGCCATGGCGCGCTCCACCCGCTCGAGCGTGCCGTCCCGGGCGGTGGAGGCCAGCAGCGCCAGCACCTCGTCCGGCGGCCTGTCGACGGGCTCGGCGACGCTACCGGGGTGGCCGGCGTCGCGGGCGTGGGCCACCGTGCGCTCGCCGGCGTCGGGGGCGTGGGCCACCGTGCGCTCGCCGGCGTCGGGGGCGTGGGCCACCGTGCGCAGGGCGGCGGCGGCCTCCGCCAGCCGGGAGCGGACCCGAACGCGCAGCTCTGCGGCAGCCGCCCGGGTGAAGGTGACGACGAGGATCTGGTCGATGGGGACGCCGGCCTCCGCCACGTAGCGGAGCACCAGGCCGGCGAGGGCGAAGGTCTTGCCGGTGCCGGCGCTCGCCTGGACGGCCACCACACCGTGCGGTAGCGGGTCGGTGAGCGAGAAGGTCCGGGGGGTGCTCATGTTCGCCCAGCGTCGGGCGTGGTGGGCGTGGTGGGCGTGGCGGCCCCGGCGACGCGGGCCGGGGTGGGTGCGGTGGTGGCGAGGACGGTGCCCCACAGGTGGTCGGCGTAGCGGGTGGCGCGGTCGGCGGCCGGTCCCGGCGGGTCGTGCGGCTGCACGGCGAGGGCGCGGACCTCGTCGAAGGTGAGCCTGCCGAAGGCGATGACGTGCGCCTCGTCGTCGGCGTCGCCGGGGCGGCCGAAGGGTGCCCAGTCGCCGGCGCCGGCGCGGCGCTCGTGGAGCGCGACCGACAGCCGGGGGAACAGCGGCAGGGGCTCGGTCCGGGCTCGCCGGTACACGTCGACGGCGACGGACAGGCCGGTCGTGGCGGCGTCCCGGCGCTCGGCGGCGGACGCGCCGGCCACGACGAGGTCGACCACCTCGGCCGAGCCGGGCCGCCCGCTCGGGCGCACGACGACGCTGCGCCATGCCGGTGCGGGGTCGGTGGCGGCGAGCGCGACCAGCGGGAGCCAGGCGCCGAGGTGGTGGTCGGGGCGCGGCGAGGAGAAGGTGACCGAGGCGGGACCGGGGGTGCCGGGCGGGAGGCGCCCCTCGACCTCGCCGACCACCCGGGTGCCGTCGGCCAGCACCACGTCGACGGGATGACGCTCGGCGCCGGGACCGGCGGTCACCCCGATGGCGGCGGCGCGCGCCAGCAGGCGGCCGACCTGGGCGTGCACCGCGGCCACGGCCGAGTCGCCGAGCCCGCCGGGGGGCAGGGTGCCCAGTGCCCGCTCGTGGCGCTCCCAGTCGGCGTCGTTCCGGCCGGCGGCCCGGGCCGCGATGAGCCGCTGCGCCGCGGCCCAGCGGGCCAGGGGATCGAGCGCGGTGGGGAGGTCGTCGGCAGGTCCGTGGCCGTCGGCGGCGACGTGGAGGCCGAGCCGCTCGCGCAGGAAGGCCCGGACCGGGTGCGCCAGGAAGCGGGCCAGCTCGCCCAGGGTGACGACCCCGGGGTCGTCACCGTCGCCCGTCGGCGGGAAGGGCGGCGCCGGCACCGGCACGGCGCGCCGGGCGCGGGCCCGTGCTGCGGCGAGCGCACCGGGGTCGAAGCTCCACGGGCGGTGCCCGGCGATGCCGCCGGGCACCAGGCACCGGGCGTCGAACGGCTGGAACGGGTGGACGATCTCGACGCCGCGGGCGGGGCGGGCGGCGGGCGCCAGCGTGGCGAGCACGGCGTCGTGGAGCTCGGCGTAGACGACGGCGGGTGGCACGTCCTGGTTCGTCCGCACGTCGTGGCCGGTGCGGGTCGCGATCAGGTGGTCGCCGGCGGCCAGGACCGCGTCGAGCAGGGCTTGCCGCACCTCGGCGCGCTCGTCACGGTCGCCGACGCAGGCTGCGGCCGCGACCAGGTCGTCCCCGTCGCCGGTGCCGGCGCCGGCCGTGGCCGTCTCGTCGAGCCCGAGCAGGCACACGACGCGGAAGGGGACGGCGCGCAGGGCCGCCAGGGAGCCGACGACGATGCCGCCCCGGAAGACGTCGGAGCGGCCGGGGCTGCCCTGCAACCGGTCGCCGAGCAGGCGCCGCATGTCGGCCAGGGTCAGCGCCGGCCGCGCCGGTTCGCCGCCGACCGCCGCTTCGCCCTCGATCTGGGCCAGCAGGCGGTCGAGCTGCTGTCGTTGCCAGGCATCGGCCGGATCGACGGCGAACAGGTCGCGCGCTGCGTCGGCCAGGGTGCGGCACCATGCGTGGACCGGCCGGGGCCGCACCGCGTCGGCGACCAGGGTGCCGAGGCGGGCGACGAGGTCGGCCACCCGCCCGGCGACCGCCATGTCCCCGCCCTCCACCCCGAGCGGTGCGATGCCGCCGACGGCGACGCCCAGGTCGTCGTCGCCGACGGCCACGCCCAGGAGCACGCGGTCGACACCGAAGCGCCAGGTGTGCTGCTCCACCGCTGCCGGGACGTCCCAGGCGGCCCGGTGCGGGCCGTCGATCCCCCACCGCACGTCGGCGCCGACGGTCCACTCTGCCGTGGCGCGCAGCGCGTCGTCGTCGAGGTCGAAGCGCCGGCGCACCGGCGCCAGGCCGGCGAAGGCGAGCACCTCGGTGGCGGTGCACCGGCCGGCCAGCAGGTCCAGGAGCGCGGCCAGCGCTCCGAGCACCGGCGAGGCCTGGCGCAGCGACCGGTCGGTCACCCGGTAGCGCAGGCGAGGCGGCGACGACGGCGGCGGTTGGCCTGGCTCGTCGACCGACGGTCCGAACCCGCCCGCCACGAGCGGCCCGAAGCGGGCGACGTCCGGGCACAGGACGACGACGTCGTCCTCGCGCAGGGTCGGGTCGTCGGCCAGCAGGTGGAGGATCGCGTCGCGCAGCACCTCGACCTGGCGCTCGGGGCCGTGGCACGAGTGCAGCTGGACCGAGCGGTCGCCGGGGTCCGGGACCAGGTCCCCGGCGGGCAGCGCGTCGGCGCGGATGTCGTGCTGGAGCCGGGCCAGGACGGACGTCGGCATGGCTGGGCCACGGCCGGCCGGGGCGTCGTCCGGTCCGGTGACCGGGCCGGTCGTGCCGGCACCGTCGGTGCGGACCTGCGACCTGCCAGGCGGCATGGCGCTCGCGGGAGTCGGGGCGGCGGCAGCGGGTGGGGCGCCGGCAGCTGGTGGGGCGGGGGCCGGTGCGGCGGGGGCCGGTGCCGCGGCCAGCAGGACGGTCCGCTCCCGCCATGCCCGGCCCCACGACCGCAGCAGCGGGTGGCGGACGCTGGACGCCGACGCGTCCTCGCCCCGCAGGGGAGCGGGCGAGCCCGGCGCCCGCTGCGATGCCGCGGCCACGGCGCGCGCCGCCGCGGGCGACGGGTCGAGCAGGAGCACGTGGAGCTCGCGGCAGGCCGCGACCGCGTGGAGCAGGTCGACGAACGGGGCCCCGCCGGGCAGCGTGGTGATCCCGAACACCGCCAGGCGGGGCGGCAGGTCCACCGCCAGGTCCCCGGCTCGCAGGGCGGCCAGCAGGTCCGGGAGGCGCTCGGGCGGGCTCGCCGACCCCACCCGCTCCCGTACCAGGCGCCACAGGTGGGGCTGCCAGCGCTGGGCGGCGCCGATGGCCCGCCCGGTCGCGTCGACGTCGTGGCCCGCGTGCCAGCTCGCCACCATCGCCGGGCGGTGGGTGGCGTAGCGGTCGAACAGGTCGGCGAGGCGCCGGGCCCGGCCGAACCGGGTGGCGCCGTCGGGGAGGCGGGTGACGGGTCCCAGCCGGTCGTCGCCACCGGCGCCGTCGAGCACGTCCAGCACGGCCCAGACGAGCCGCTCGGGCTGCCACGGGTCGGGCTCGCCGGTCCCGCGCTCGCCGTGCAGCACGGCGGCGCGCAGGGCGCCGGGGAAGGCGAGCGCCACGTTCGCCGTCACCCCGTCGCCTCCGGGAGGCGCTCCGGTCACCGTCGACGGCATCCGGAGTGGCAGTGGCAGTGGCAGTGGCAGTGGCTGGGCCGGGCCGGGTGGCGCGGCGGGGGTCGCTCCGAGGGTGCGGGCGAGCCGCAGGGCGAGCCATCGCTGCATCGCCCCCGTGGGCACCGCCACCCAGTCCGGCGCCAGCGGGTCGGGCGGGGTCTGCGCCAGGATGCCGGCCAGCGCGTCGGCGAGTGGGCCGAGGGCGCTGGCACGCACGACGTGGAGCACGGGCGAAGACTAGCGAGCAGCTGTGTCGGTGCCCGGGTCTGGCGGTTGGGGCCTGGCGGTTGGGGCCTGGTGGCCCGGGGCCTGGCGGTTGGGGCCTGGTGGCCCGGGGCCTGGCAGGTGGCCCTTCAGGGCCGGGAGGCCGGACCCGGGCAGCAGCCCGGGTCGCACCGGTCGGGCGCCGGTCCCAGGCGACCCCAGGACCGCCGGGGCGATGCCGGCTCGAGCCGTTCGGTCACCAGCTCGCGGACCATCGCGACGAACCCGGGCGCCGTTCCCGGCGTCGCGGCGCGGACGACGCGCAGCCCGCGTGCCCGCCCGGCCTCGGCAGCGACGGTGTCGAGGTCGTAGACGACCTCCATGTGGTCGGAGACGAAGCCGATGGGGGCGAGCACGACCGATCGGGTCCCTGCCGGCAGGTCCCCGATGGCGTCGACCACGTCGGGCTCGAGCCACGGCTGGCCTGGCGGTCCCGACCGGCTCTGCCACACCAGCCGCCAGCGGCTGCCCGGCACGCCGGCACCCGCCGCGACCAGGCCGGCCGTGTCCGTCAGCTGCTCCTCGTAGGCGGAGGTGGCCGCCAGCGAGCGGGGGATGCTGTGCGCGCAGAAGAGGACCTGGGCGGGCCTGCCGTCGCCGCCGTCCCCGGCTTCGTCGAGGGCGTCGCGCAGCGAGGCCACCCACGTCTGCACGAAGCCCGGGTGGTTGTGGAAGAGCCGCAGCTTGTCGATCACCGGCGCGCCCGGGCCGACCTCGGCGCGGGCCGCCTGGATGTCGTCGAGGTACTGGCGGCAGCCGCTGTACGAGGCGTAGGCAGAGGTGACGAAGGCCAGCGCCCGGCGAACGCCGTCGTCGCGCATGCGCCCCACCTCGTCGGCCAGCAGGGGCGCCCAGTTGCGGTTGCCCCAGTAGACCGGCAGCGCCAGCCCCGACGAGGCAAGCTCGGCACGCAGGGCGGCCACCAGGGCGCGGCTGTGGCCGTTGATGGGGGACACGCCGCCGAAGCGGTGGTAGTGCTCGGCCACCTCGGCCAGCCGGGCCTCGGGGACGTCGCGGCCGCGCAGCACGCGCCGGAGGAAGGGCTCGACGTCGGCGGGACCCTCGGGACCGCCGAACGACACCACCAGCACCGCGTCGTAGGCCGGCCGGCCCGCCGGCTTGACGTCTCGGGGAACCGCCGGCCTGCCGTCCCCGACGGACCGGCGGTCGGTGCCAACCCCGTCGTCAGCGTGGTCGTCGCCGGCCGGCCGGCGCTCCGTGCCGCCGGCCGCGGCGCCGCGCCCCGCCGCGTCGCCTCCACCGGGGGCTGGGCCACCTCCACCGGCGGCTGGGCCACCTCCACCGGCACCGGCTGGTCCGTGCACGCCGCGCAGCCTACCGACCCGCTCCTCTCGGCCGTCCCGCTAGCGTCGGGCCGTGGTCGACCGCCTGGTGCTGTGGGACATCGACGGCACCCTGGTCCGCGCCGGCGACCTCGGCGCGGCCGTGTTCGACCGGGCCCTGCTGGCCGTGCTGGGCCGCGCCCCGTCGGAGCGCATCCGGATGAGCGGCAAGACCGACCCGCAGATCGTCCACGAGTACCTGGAGCTGATGGAGGTCGACGACCGCGAGGTGGTCCCCGACGTCCTCCGCCGGCTGGAGCTGGAGCTCGCCGCCGAGCGGCACCGCCTGGCCGCCGACGGGAGCGCGTGCGAGGGCGCCGGGGCGGCGCTCGAGCGGCTGGCCTCGGACCGCCGCCTGGCCCAGTCGGTGCTGACCGGCAACCTCGCCGCCAACGCGATGGTCAAGTTGGCGGCGTTCGGGTTGGAGCGCTGGCTCGACGTGGAGGCGGGAGCGTTCGGTAGCGACCACGCGGACCGGCGGGAGCTGGTGGACGTCGCGCTGGCACGCCAGGCGTCGCTGCGCGGCCTGCACCTGCGCCCCGACCAGGTGTGGGTGGTCGGCGACACACCCAACGACCTGGCCTGCGCGCGTGCCGGCGGCACGCGGTGCCTGCTGGTCGCCACCGGGCGTTACGGCGAGGACGAGCTGCGGGCGCTCGGTCCCGATGCCGTCCTGCCCGACCTCGCCGACACCGAGCGGGTCGAGGCCGTCCTGACCGCCGGGCTGTGAGGCAGGGGGCGCCGTCGCCGCCCTGCTCGGAGCGCCTGGCCGGCGGTGCCCGGCTCGCCGTGACGTAGCGGTTGTCCCGACGCCCTGACGCCTTCGCGTCCCGGCACCGCGACATCCGGGACACCCGTGACCCGGTCGTGCCGAGCGGTCGGGAACGACGCAGGTGCCGTCACCGGGTCGCCGTCGTGTCGGCGGCGCGCCAGCCTGCCGAACGCAAAATCCCTGCTCGGCAGCGTGTCGCGACGGTGGGCCCATCGAGGGGTGTACATCGGGGGGGAATCAACTAGGATAATGGTTACACTCGATGGCAAAGCTCCCCGACGGAGGCACAGCTGTGACAACAGAGATCCAGTCTGGCGCCGACTTGGTCGCTCTGGCAGGCGAGTTCGCCCGGCGGGAGATCGCTCCGCTCGTCGCCGAGTACGACCGAGCTGAACACATCCCGCGTGACCTGCTCGACAAGATGGCGGTGCTCGGGTTCTTCGGCGGGGTCGTCCCCGTTGAGGAGGGCGGCCTGGGGCTCGACCACGTCACCTTCGCCGCCCTCGTCGAAGAGGTCAGCAAGGTGTGCCAGATCGTCGGCACCCTCGTGTCGATGCCCTCGGGCCTCGTCGGGGCCGGGATCGCGCGGTTCGGCACCGCCGAGCAGAAGGAGCGGTGGCTGCGCCCACTGGCGGAGGGCCGGATCTTCGGCGGTTCCGCCGTCACCGAGCCGCAGTCGGGGAGCGACGTGGCAGGCATGCGGACGACGTACCGCAAGGACGGCGACTCGTTCGTCCTGAACGGGTCGAAGGCGTGGATCTCCAACCTCGATATCGCGGACTTCTTCCTGTCGTTTGCCACCATGGACCGGAGCCTGCGCCACCGCGGCGTCTCCGCGTTCATCATCCCGCGCGACACCCCCGGCCTCGGCCTGTACCCCTACGAGAACAAGCTCGGCTTCCGCCCGATCTGCACGGGCGAAGTCGTCCTGGACGACGTTCGCCTCGGCCGGGAGAGCCTGGTCGGTGAGGAAGGCCGGGGCTTCGAGGTGGCCATGACCGCGGTCGAGCGGGGCCGGCTTGGTGTGGCGGCCCGGTCGGTGGGGCTGGCGCAGAGCTGCATGGACGAGGCCGTCGCCTATGCGCAGGAGCGGCACGCCTTCGGTCATCCGATCGGAGAGTTCCAGATCGTCCAGTCCAAGATCACCGACATGGCGGTGGGCGTCCACACTGCCCGGTTGCTCGTCCAGGACGCCGCCAGAGCGCTCGACCGGGGAGAGCGGGCACGCCGGCTGACGAGCATGGCCAAGATGTACGCCAGCGACGTCGCCTTCCGGACGGCCACGGATGCGATGCAGATCCACGGGGCGTACGGCGTGTCGTCGGACTACCCCGTGGGTCGCATGTTCCGCGACGCCAAGGTCCTGCAGATCGTCGAGGGGAGCAACGACCTGCACCGGGCGCTCATCGGCGAGATGGCCGTCGGGATTCGGGCGGAGTCATGAACGAGGCCGGTATCGAGGGCGTCGCGACCTACGTTCCCCGGGGGCGGACAGCAGTGGCGGACATCCGCCGGTCATGGCCCGGCGTGGCTGGACCCGGCGGAGTCACCAGCGTCTCGGTCACCGAGTTCGACGAGGACGTGGTGACGATGGCTGCCGAGGCCGCCGAGGCCGCACTGGGTGTCGCCGGACGCGACGCTCTCGACGTGAACATGCTGCTGGTCGCGACCTGCTCCTCGCCGTATGCCGAGCACTCCGCGGCAGCGGAGGTCGCTCGGGGCCTCGGCCTCGATCGGTCGGCGGCGCTGGTCGACCTCGCCGGGTCGACCCTCGGCGGGGTGCAGGCGGTGGTCACCGCCGTCGACGCGGTTCGCTGCGGACGCGCCGAGCGGGCCCTGGCCGTCGCCAGCGAGCGGCGGCGGGGCCGGCCCGGGACGGCGGTCGAGGCGCTCGGCGCCGGCGCGGCGGCGGTCCTCGTCTCGCGCCACGGGCCAGCGGTCGTCACGGGCGTGGCGTCCTGGCGTCACGGGGTGCCGACACGATGGCGGCCCGACGGAGCCGACGCGCTCGTGCACTACGACGACAGCCGGTTTGAGATGGTGGAACAGGTGGTGCCCGCGCTGGCGGCGGTCGTGCGGGCTCTCGGTGCCAGCGCCGGGTTCGCCGCCTTGGGCCCGCTCGACCAGCGGGCCCGCGCACACGTGCACCGGGCGGTGGGCGTCGGTGGCGAGCAGAGCGCGTCCGAGTTGTCAGAGACCGGGGACCTCGGGAGCGCCGGGCCGCTCTTCGCCTTGGCGGGGCACCTCGCTGCCGGCGCCGGCGATCTCGGCGTCTGCGCCGCAGTGGAGCCCGGGTCGGGAGCAGTGGGTTTCCTCGTGCACGCCGCCGTGCCTGTGCCCGTCGTAGCGAAGCGGCCCGCTCCCGTGGCGGTCGGCTACGTCGGGTACCTCCAGCGGGCGGGGGTGATCGAGGGGCCGGCACCCCCGCAGCCGGTGGTGCCTCACGCGGCGACCCCTGCTGCCGCCCGCGACGACGCCGATGGCAGCCTGGTCGGCAGCAGGTGCGACGCGTGCGGATCGCTGCACGTCCCACCGCGCCGGGTTTGCGCAGACTGCGGGGGCGCCGACCTGGCTCTGGAGCGTGCACCGCGCACCGGGCGGATCGTCACGTTCAACGTCCAGCACATCGTCGCCGTCCATCCGGAGCCCGCCCCCGTCGCCGTCGGTGTGGTCCGGCTTGACGGCGAAGGCGGGGCCCGCGGCGGACAGGTGTCGGCCATGTTCTGCGACTCAGAGCTCGACGCCCTGGCGGTCGGTGCGCCGGTGGAGCTCGTGTACCGCCGGCTCGGGATGGAGGAGGGTCTGGTGAAGTACGGATGGAAGGCCCGTGTGGTCGACGGAGATCGGGCGGTCATCGACGGGGCGACGGCGAGCGCGGGGGTGGACCGGTGATCGGCCCGGGAGTCTCCGTCGTCGCCGCTGGCATGGTGCGCTTCGGGGAGCGGTTCGACGCCGGGTACGACGAGCTCGCCCTGGGCGCGTGGCGGGCCGCGCTCGAGTCCGCCGGCGGACGGATCGACCCCGATCGGGTGCAGGCGGCCTGGCTGTCAACCGCGCTCGGCGGTCTCATCCGGCGTGAAGCCGTGACCGGTGCGAGCCTCGCCGACCCCCTCGGCCTGTACCCGCGCCCCGTGACCCGGGTGGAGAACGCCTGTGCCGGCGGCAGCGACGCCGTCCGCAACGCGGCGTTCGCCGTGGCGAGCGGCGTGTACGACGTTGTCCTGGTGCTCGGTGTCGAGAAGATGCGCGACCTGCCGACGCGTGCCAGCCTGATCGCGCAGCGCGGCACGATGAGCCACCTGTGGTGGCACCCGCGCGGGGCGACGTCGCCATACCTCTTCGCCCAGCACGCGACCGTGATGATCGAGGAAGGCAACCTCACTCGAGAGGACATGGCGCTCGTCTCGGTCAAGAACCACGACCACGGTGCGCTCAACCCCAATGCCTTCATGCGCAAGCCGGTCACGACCGACCAGGTCCTGGGGTCGGCGCCCGTGTGCGAGCCGCTCACGGTGCTCGACTGCTGCCCGACGACCGACGGGGCCGCGGCGGTAGTGCTCTGCCGGAGCGACATCGCGTCGAGCTTCACGGACGCTCCCGTGGAGCTGATCGCCTCGGGGCTCGCCACCGACACCATGTACTCGCACACCAAGTCGGCGTTCGGCATGCAGCTGGCCCCGACGCGCGCAGCAGCGGACGCCTACCGCATGGCCGGGATCAAGCCGTCCGATATCGATGTCGCCGAGCTGCACGACTGCTTCAGCGTGGCGGAGCTGCTCGCCTATGAGGACCTGGGCTTCTGCGAGCGGGGGAAGTCCGGCGTCTGGCTGCGGGCCGGCAACGCGTCGCTGGGCGGCACCTTGCCGTGCAACCCCAGCGGCGGCCTGCTCTCCAAGGGTCATCCGATCGGTGCCACCGGGGTGGCGCAGCTGTGCGAGATCTTCTGGCAGCTCCGAGGCGAAGCCGGTGAGCGCCAGGTCGAAGGCGCACGGATCGGCCTGACGCACAACGTCGGCGGTAACGGCCAGGTGTGCTGCGTGAACATAGCCCGGCTTTCGTGAGCCGCAACGGGGCCATGCGTGGATGAGGAGGGACATGCGAGTCGCGGTGATTGGTGCAGGTACGATGGGATCGGGCATCGCACAGGTGTGCGCCACCAGCGGGCACGTGGTGCGGCTGCACGACGCCAGCCCCGGGAAGAGCGCTGAGGCCCTTGTGGCCGTCCGTTCCAGTCTGGAGCGTTTCGCGGCGAAGGACCGCCTCGGCGGGCAGGAGCCGGACGACGTGCTCGGCCGCATCGAGGTGGCGCCGTCCACAGGGTCGGCGTGCGAGGCCGCCGACGTGGTGATCGAGACCGTCGTGGAGCGGCTCGACGTCAAGCACGACGTGTTCGGGGCCGCTGTCGAGGCGGCCCCGGCCGACGCGCTCTTGGCGACGAACACCTCGCAGCTGTCGATCACGCAGATCGGATCGGTCCTCGGTGCCGACGCGTCCCGGCTCGTGGGCATGCACTTCTTCAACCCGCCCGTGATGATGCAGCTGGTTGAGCTCGTGGTCGGCCTCGTGACGAGCGACTCGACCGTGAAGGCGGCCGAAGCGTTCGCGAGCGGCCTTGGGAAGGAGACCGTCGTCTGCCGCAAGGACAGCCCCGGCTTCCTCACCTCTCGGATCTCCGCCATCGTGCGGCTCGAGTGCCTGCGCATGCTCGAGGAGGGTGTCGGATCCGCGTCGGACATCGACAAGGCCCTCCGCCTCGGTCTGAACTTCCCGATGGGACCGCTCGAGCTCGGGGACTTCAACGGGCTCGACACGTACCTGCACGCGCTCGAGTCGCTCGAGCGCAGCCTCGGTGAACGGTTCCGTCCGACCGTGACGCTCCGGAACCTCGTCGCAGCGGGCCGGCTCGGCCGCAAGACCGGGCACGGGATCTACCGCTATGCAGGTGACGGCAGCCGTGTCGACGACGGCGTCGACGGCGCTGGCGCGCCGTCGGGTGCGAACCGATGAGCGACGGCTCGATCGACAGCTCGATCGACGGTTCCTGGCCGGCGCTGGAAGCCACGACCGTCCAGGTCGAGGACGGCGTGGCGTGGGTGACCCTCGACCGGCCCGACGCCGCGAACGCCCGGAACCAGGTGATGCGCAACGAGCTCACCTGGATCTGGGATCGGCTCGCGGCCAGCGACGAGGTCGGTGCCGTGGTGCTGACGGGCGCCGGGGACCGGCACTTCTGCGCGGGGATGGACCTCAAGGAGGCCGGTCAGCCCGAGCAGTCCGGGGCACGGCGCGACAGGTTGCGGGCCAGCCGCGACATCGAGCAGCTCGCCGCGCTCCCGCAGCCGACGATCGCGGCGGTGAACGGGTATGCGCTGGGCGGTGGGTTCGAGATGGCTCTCGCCTGCGACATGCGTGTCGTGGCCGAGCATGCCCAGCTCGGTCTGACCGAGCTCGCCTTTGGCCTGGTGCCCGGCGGCGGCGGGACCCAGCGGCTCCCGCGGCTGGTCGGGTTGGCCCGCGCTGCGGAGATGCTCTACCTGGGGCTCCGGCTGACCGGGCCCGAGGCCGTCTCGTGGGGGATCGCCAACCGCTGCGTCCCCGGGGCGCAGCTCCGGTCCGTCGCGCGCGAGCTGGCGCGGGCCGTAGCCGCCACGCCGCGCCGCGCCGCGCGCTACGCCAAGGAGCTCTTGCGCCAGAGCTACGAGGTGTCGCTGTCGGTCGGCGTCGAGCGGGAGCTCGACGCCCTCCTGACGCTGCTCGCCGATCGGCAGGCGGGCGCTGGCGCCGGCTGAGGTCGCAGTGACGCCGGCGCCCGGTGCGCTCCGGCGTCACTGCGGTGTGATGCCGAGCAGTGCGCAGGCGTTGCCACCGAGGACCATCGACACCTCGTCATCGTCGAGCCCGAGGCGGCGCACCGCCTCGATCTCGGCAGCCGGCGACGCGGTTGGCCAGTCGGACGCGAAGAGCACCCGCTCCACCCCGTGCCGGCGGACCCGCTCGCGGACCGTCGCCGGATCGAGGTCCGCGAGCGACGGCGGCCATGCCGTGTCGACGAGGACCGGGAGCCCGGCGAGCTCCTGCTCGGCCTCGGCGAACCGGTGGAAGCCGCCGAAGTGGCAGGCGACGAGCGCGAGCCGGGGAAAGGCCCGGGCGATGTCGGCCACCATGCGGGGCGTGCACGGCGCACCGTCGGAGCCGCCGCCCTCACCGACGTGGGCGATCACGCAGAACTCGCCCTCGAGCGCCGCCAACGTGTCGTACAGGCGGGGGTCGTCGAGCCGGTAGCCCTGGAAGATGGCGTGGAGCTTGACTCCGGCCACGCCGTTGGCGCGCAGGTGACCCAGGTTCACGTCGGCGGGTGCGTCCGGGTGCACGGTGCCGAACGGGATGAAGCGCGAGCGGTCCAGCATGCCGACGAAGCCGTTGGCCGCCTCGAGCTGCTGCGCTGTGTTGGCGACGGCGAGGCACACCGAGCGGTCGACGGCGGCCTCGTCCTGCGCCTGCGCCAGACCGGCGACGGTGCCGTCGCCGAACAGGCTCATGTCCGGGATGTTGCCGCCCAGCGCGCGGCGAGCGACCGCGTCAGGCCAGACATGGGTATGGAAGTCGATGATCACCGGCACCTCACAGCTTCGCCGCCTCCCCGCCGTCGATCACGTAGGTCGCGCCGGTGATGAACGCCGACCGGGGCGAGGCCAGGAAGCAGGCCAGCGGCCCGATCTCGTCTGCGCCTCCCATGCGGCCGGCGGGGATCTTGCGGAGGCGCCGCGTGAGCACGGTCGGGTCGTCGAGCACCGCCTGCTGCGCGTCGGTCGCGAACGCCCCGGGAGCGATAGCGTTGACCTGGACGTTGGCAGGCGCCCACTCGCCGGCGAGCGCCTCGGTGAAGCGCAGCAGGGCCCCCTTGGAGGCGGAGTACGCGGCCAGCGTCGGCTTCCCGCGCAGGCCCGACGTCGACGCGACGTTGATCACCTTGCCGTGCCCCTGCCCGAGCAGGACCGGGCCGGCTGAGCGGGCGAGCGCCACGGGGGCGAGGAGGTTGACCGAGAGGATCCGCTCCCACTCCTCGTTGGGCATGTCGGTGAACGACGCGGCTGGCGCGATGCCGGCGTTGTTCACCACGACGTCGAGCCCGCCGAATGCGTCGAGCGCGATGTCGACCAAGCGGGCCGCAGCCGTAGGGTCGCCGACGTCGCACACCGCGACGTGTACGGGTGACGGAGCGTCCGCTGCCAGCCGGTGCAGGTCGCTCTCGCTGCGTGCGGCGGCGACCACCTGCATGCCCTCGAGCGAGAAGGCCCGGACGATCGCGCTCCCGAGCCCGCGGCTCGCACCGGTGACGATGGCCACGCGTCCGTGGAGCTCGAGATCCATGTCACGCCACCTCGGACGCGAGCTGGCGTGCCACGCCGAGCCGGATGACCTCGGAGGCACCTTCGTAGATCCGCATCGCCCGCGCCTGGCGGTAGCAGCGCTCGATGCGGGAGCCGGCCACCAGGCCCCAACGCCCCATCACCTGGACGCAGCGGTCCACGACGCGCGAGCAGGCTTCCGTGGCGGCGAGCTTCGCGAGGGAGGAGTGCTCGAGATGGGCGCGCGGGTCCTCGCCAGCCAGGCGAGCGGCTTCGTAGGTGAGCAGGCGGGTGGAGGCGACGTCGGCCCACGCGTCGGCGAGGTGCCCGGCCACCGGACCGAGCCGGACGAGCGGCCTGCCGAACTGCTCGCGGCGTGCCGCGTGCCGGGCGGCCTCCTCCAGGGCTCGCTGGGCGAGGCCGACCGCGGCCGCCGCGACCGAGATCCGGAAGACGGCGAGCGTCGCGAGCACCGGCCCGATACCGTGCCCCGGCTGGCCCAGGCGCGCCGCGTCATCGACGGTGACGCCGTTGAGGACCAGGTCGCCGAGGACGTGGGGGGCGATGAGCTCGGGCGCAGGGGCGGTGCTGAGCCCCGGACTGCCTGCCGGGACGACGAACGCGGACAGGCCCGCCTCGCCGGTCGGCAGGACCTCCTTGGCCAGCACGGTGTAGAAGCCGGCAGCGCCGGCGTTCGAGATGAACGACTTGTGGCCGTTGAGCACGACGGCATCCCCCGTGGCCGTCGCCGTCGTGGTGATCCCCTTGAGGTCCGAGCCCGCCACCGGCTCGGTCAGCGCCAGTGCGGCGAGGACCTCGCCGGTGGCCACGCCGGGCAGCCAGGTGCGTCGCTGCGCTTCGGTTCCGGCGACGGACAGGGCGAAGCTTCCGATCCCCTGGAGGGCGAACAGCGAGTCGGCGTGCGAGCTGACGGCCATCAGCTGCTCGCGGACCAGGCAGACGGCCAGCGGGTCCACCGCGGGGAATGCGCCGCCGTAGGCGGCAGGGACGGTATAGCGGGTCAGCCCGCTCTTGCGCAGGACGGCCAGGACACCGGGGTCGACATCGCTGCGGGCGTCCGCCGCTTCGGCCAGCGGCTCGAGCTCGGCAGCCACGGTCCGGGCTTCTTCCCGGATCGCCTCGTAGGGTTCCTCCAGTCGGGCGAGCACCGTCACCGTCGCCTCCGATCGTCGCAGTGGGCGGCTGTAAGGGGCGGCTGCAGGGGGGTAGCCACCCGAACTAGTCTGTGATAACAATATACATAGTTACTGGTGAAAGGCGAGCCCGTGTCCGCGAACGCCCGCAACAGGGGAACGAGGGGTGGAGGAGCGCCCGTGTGCCGCCCGGGCACGGCTGGCCTGCCGTGCCCGGGCGGCCAGCGTCTTGACTGCCTCGCCCCGAGCCGAGGGAGGGCGGCGTGCCTGACGTCCTGATCGAGGAGCGCGCCGACGCGGTGTGGCTCCGGCTGAACCGTCCGGACCGCAAGAACGCGTACGACGAGGCCATGTGCGCCGAGATCACCGCCGCGGTCAACGACGCCGGTGGCAGCGGGGCGGCCGCCGTCGTCGTGACCGGGTCGGGCGACTCGTTCTGCGCCGGGGGGTTCCTGAAGAAGCTGGCGGATCCCGATCCCGTGCAGTTGCGGGCCATGTTCTTCGGGTCGCTGCAGTTGTTCGACGCGATCCGGAACGCGCCGCTCCCGGTGGTGGCGGCCGTGAACGGCGTGGCCGCCGGCGGCGGCAACGAGCTGGTCGTCGCGTGCGACCTGGCCGTCGCCGCCCGCTCGGCCCGGTTCGGCCAGACCGGTGTCCGGATCGGCAGCGCGCCCGTGCTCGGCGGCACGAACCTGCTCGCCGTGTCGATCGGCGAGAAGCGAGCCAAGGAGGTCTCCATGTTGTGCCGGCAGTACGACGCCGAGACGGCAAAGAGCCTCGGGTGGATCAACGAGGTCGTCGACGACGACGCGCTCGGCGATGCCGTCGACGCGCTGGTCGCCGAGCTGGCCGCCATGAGCCCTCGATACCTGGAGATCGCCAAGCTCTCGTCGAACGTGTGGTGGAACGCCTGTCGTGACAACTTCGTCTCAGGGCTGGGGATGCTGGTCCAGGCGATCGGGTCCCCCGACATGCGTGAAGGTGCGCAGGCGTTCCTCGAGAAGCGGCCAGCGGTCTTCCCCAGGCGAGGAGCGCGGTGATGAGCCAGACCTACGACGAGTACGCACCGGTGATGGAGGACCGCTCCACGTGGACGCTCCCCCACGTGCTGCGGATGCGGGCCGAGACCCACGGCGATGCCGTCTACCTGGACGTCCCGGGCGAGGGGATGCGCCTGACCTTCGCGGAGGTGCACGACCTGGCGGTGCGGATCGGGTCGGGGTTGCTGCGTCGCGGCCACGAGCAGGGCGACCGTGTCGTCGTCATGCTGCCCAACTGTGCTGAGTACGTCCTGACCTGGCTGGGCACCGGTGTCGCCGGCATGGCGGAGGTGCCGATCAACACCGCCTACCGCGGCGCGTTCTTCGAGCACCAAGTGCGGACGGTGGCACCGAGCGCCGCGGTCGTCTCGCCCGATCTCGCCGAGCGCTTCGTGGAGTCTCGCGACGCATGCGGCATGGTCAGCCGGATCTACGTCGTCGGCGCCGACCAGGCGGAGGTGGCGGCGGCGATGGCCTCGCTCGCCGGAGCCGGCTACGACGCCGAGCCCTTCGACGCGCTCGTACGCTCCGAGCCGGGCCCGCTGCCGAAGGTTCGGCCCCATCATCTGGCGTCCGTGTTCTTCACCTCGGGCACCACCGGGCTGTCCAAGGGCGTGATGATGCCGCACGCGCACATGGTCTTCGAAGCAGACCTGTGCGTGTCGCTCACCCGGCTCACCGACGCCGACACGTACCTGTCGGTGGGCCCGCTGTTCCACGGCAACGCGCAGTTCCTCGCCGCGTACCCGGCGCTGCTCGCCGGCGCCCGTTTCGTCCTGCGGGAGCGGTTCAGCGCCAGCCGCTGGCTTACGTGGGTGCGCGAGTCGCGCGCCACGGTCACCAACTTCGTCGGCGTCATGATGGACTTCGTCTGGAAGCAGCCGCCCACACCAGAAGACCCGGACAACGAACTGCGATGCATCTTCGCCGCGCCGACGGCGAGCTCCATCGTCGCAGCCTTCCGCGAGCGCTTCGGCGTCGAGGCCTTCGTCGAGGTCTTCGGCCTCACCGAGACGTGCATGCCGATCATGTCGCCCTACGGGGTGGAGCGGCCGCCCGGGGCGGCTGGGAAGGCGGTGCGCGGGTGGTTCGACGTGCGCCTCGTCGACCCGGAGACCGACGAGGAGGTCCCCACCGGCTCGGTGGGTGAGCTCGTCGTCCGCGGTACGTACCCGTTCACCATGAGCACCGGCTACTTTGGGATGCCGGAGCGGACGGTCGAAGCGCTCCGGAACTGCTGGTTCCACACCGGCGACGGCCTCCGCCGCGACGAGGAGGGCTGGTTCTACTTCGTCGACCGCCTGAAGGACGCGTTGCGCCGCCGGGGTGAGAACATCAGCTCGTACGAGGTCGAGCAGGCCGTGCTGGGGCACCCGGGCATCACCGAGTGCGCCGTCATCGCGGTCCCCGCCGACCACGAGGCCGGGGAGGACGAGGTCATGGCGTTCATCGTGGGGAGCGAGGGCGAGCAGCTCGACCCCGCCGACGTCTGGAAGTACTGCGACGGGCAGCTTCCGTACTTCGCCGTCCCGCGCTACCTGCGCTTCGTCGACGCCCTGCCCAAGACGCCGTCCGAGAAGGTGCAGAAGGCTGAGCTCCGCCAGGCTGGCGTCGACGCAGCGACGTTCGACCGCATCGCCGTGCTCGGCTCCATGCCGGACCGGTCGCGATGACCCAGCCGGCACCAGCGCCCGAAGACCAGGGCACCAACGGCTCGCCGCGTCGGCGGGCGCGTCCGGCGCGGGCGCACAAGACGGCCATGACCGTAGCGATGCAGATCGTGCAGGAGATCACGGACGGCGCCTACCCGGTCGGCACCAAGCTCGTCACCGAGCGCGAGATGCTCGAGCAGTACGGCGTCGGACGCGGCACGCTCCGGGAGTCGTTGCGCTTCCTGGAGATGAACGGCGTCATCACGATGAAGCCGGGCCCCGGCGGCGGACCCATCGTGGGCCAGCCCGACGCCCGCGACCTCGGCGGCACACTCGGGCTGTTCCTGCAGCTGCACCGGACACCCTTCCAGGCCATCGTGGAGGTGCGCCAGGAGATCGAGCCCATCATCGCCAGCCTCGCCGCCAAGCACGCCTCGCCCGAGGCGGTCGACCTCATCAGGCAGTCGGTCGAGAGCATGCGGGCGAACATCGAGGACGAGAAGCTGTTCCTAGAGGCGAACGAGGAGTTCCACGACCTCGTCGCGTGGGCGTCGGGGAACCCCGTGTTCGCGCTGCTGCTCGGCTCGCTGCACTGGATCACCGACGGGTCGGCACTCGGCGTCGGCTACCCGCTGGAACGGCGCAAGGACGTGCTGGTCGCGCACGAGCGCATCTTCCACGCCATCGCCGACCAGGACAGCGAGGCGGCCCGGTCGACGATGGCGCGCCACATCAGGGGCTTCGAACGGTACCTTGAGCGCTACTACCCCGACATGTACGGCAGCGAGCTGCGGTGGAGCGACGTGGCGCACTGACCGGCTGTGGCGGGCCGGTCGGCCTCGGTGCTGTCCGCTCCGGTTCCCGGCCATGACGCGGCGGTTCACATCCCAGGCGGACCCGATGGTCCATGCGCCGTGCTCGGGCTCGGCGACAGTTCAGAGAGAGGGGGTGGTCGCATGTCGGCTGTGGGTGACATCCTCGGGGTGCCTGCCGATCGACGAGGCCTGCTCTGGCTGGACTCGTACGAGTACGGTGCTCGGCTCGCCGGGACCACGTCGCACGACCTGGTGCGATCGGTGGCCGACACCGTGATGGCGTTGTTCGACACGTACCGGCTGCTGCGGCCCGATGTGGTGGCCGTCCCGGCCGGCGGCTTCTACGACGTGGAAGGTGCAGAGCCGCAGCCGGAGAGTGACCCGGTCACCGTGCTTCGCGAGCTGTGGCGCACGAGCCCGGGCCCCGGCACGCTGCGCGAGGTGCTGGACGGCATCGCCAACCTGGTCGGCGGGGCTTCCCGGGTGGCGCTGGTGCTGCCGTCACCGACCCGCTGGCTGGCCATGGCTGGCGTCGGCGACCCCGACGAGGACATGGTCGACTCGGTCGCGCTGTACCTGGCCGAGCACCTCCGCACGTTCGGCGACGCGCCGGTGGCCGCCGTTGTCGTCGACGAAGGCGGGGCCAAGGCCGACGCGGCGGTGGTCGGCGATCTGTACCGGTCGGTGCTCAACGTCGCCGAGCACTTCGGGTGGGCTCGGGGCGTGGCCGCCGGGGCGCCGTCGGACGCTGTCGCGTTGCTCGACACCGTCGACTTCGTCCTTCTCGACGACATGGACCTCGACGACGCGCTGGCCCAGTGGCAGGCTGGTCGGCCTGTCGGGGGTGGCCTGTCCCACGAGTGGTGGTTGACGGGCGGCCAGATCCCGGACGAGCTCCCCCCGGGGACCTTCGGGTTCGGCAGCGTGCCGTGCGACGTGGAGCCGGAAGCCATCCTGGCCTGCGTACAGCGGTTTCGCGCCGCCCTTGGCGCGGCCTGATCTCGGGCCGCCGGACTGTGGCGGCCGCCGCCCTCGGCGCGACCGCGTGCCGGGTCTGGCGGCCACCACTGGCCGCCGTCGGGCGTCAGCGAAGCCGGCGCGTGTGGCGAAGATCGTTCTTCGGCGCACACGGAATTCCTGAAATTTTCGTCTCGACTTCCGGTGCCGGCTTCATTATGATATCCATCATCATCATTATTACGGCTAGTACCGGGTGGGCTCGGGCTGCCGACCCTGGGACACCGGTCCACAGTCCCCGCATGCCCCGGATCCGGGGGAGACGCGCAGGGCCTGTCACGACAAGGGGAAGAGGGCGCCGTGGGATACATGATCTCCATTGACAACGGAGGCACGTTCACCGACATCTGCGTGGTGGGCGAGCAGAGCGTGTCGTTCGGTAAGACCCCGACGACGCCGTACGACCTGGCGGAGTGTTTCCGCGAGGTCCTGAAGGTCGCAGCGACGACGGCCACGGGCAGCGACGACATCGCCGGCCTGCTGGCGGAGACCGAGCTCCTGCGGTACTCCTCCACGATCGGCACGAACGCCATCGTCGAGAAGAAGGGTCCCCGCCTCGGCCTCGTGGTGTCGTCGGCCGGTGCCGCCGAGAGCATGGCCGGCACGCCGGAGGAGGCCGACCTGTGGTCGGCGCTCGTGGGCGACCGGGTCCACGTGCTCCAGGTGCCGTCCGACGACGACGCCTTCGAGGCCGCCGTCGTCGCCGCGGTCAACCAACTCATCGGCCTCGGCTCGACCCGCGTCGTCATGAGCCTCGACGCCGCCGCCGGCGCGGCGACCGAGCAGCGCGCCAAGCGCGTCATACTGCGCCGCTTCCCCCGGCACCTGCTGGGTGCGGTCCCGGTGCTGTTCTCCCGAGATTTGACCAGCGACGCCGACGACCACCGGCGCACGTGGACGGCGCTGCTGAACTCCTACCTGCACCCCGAGGTCGAGCGCTTCTTCTGGAACACCGAGCAGATCCTGCGCCAGGCGCACAGCAAGCGGCCGATGCTGATCTTCCACAACGACGGCAACTCGGGGCGCGTGGCGAAGACGGTCGCCGTCAAGACCTACAGCTCGGGGCCGCGAGGCGGGCTCGAGGGGCTCCGGGCCCTGGCGCAGCACTACGGCTGGCCGCGGCTGATCGGCATGGATGTCGGAGGCACGACCACCGACATCGGCACGGTCG
>JAJZYI010000291.1 GCA_021798135.1 Actinomycetes bacterium
CGTCGGCGGCCGAGGTCGCCGGGGCGCTCGGCGAGGTGGCGGCGGGCGCGTCGGTGCTGGCGGTCGGCGGGCGGTGGCGGGGCGACCCCGGCCGTTCCGAGCTGGCGGGGCTGGCGGTCGCCGCCGTGGGCGGCGACGGCGACCTGGCCGCCGGAGCCGCCGTGTGGGTCCCCGGTGCCCTGCTGGCGCCGGGGTCGCCGGCCGCCGGCGCCCTCGCCCGGCAGCTAGGGGGCGCGCTGCCCGTGGTGGCCCACGGCGCCAAGGAGCTGATGCGGAGCCTGCTGCCGCTCGGCGTCGACGTGACGGACCTGCGCATGGACACGGCCGTCGCCGCCTACCTGCTCGACCCCGACCGGGGCCGCAGCGACGTGCAGGAGCTGGCCCGGCGCTGGCTCGGTCTGGACGTGGGGGCGGAGCCGGCCGGCCAGCAGTCCCTGGCCGGCATGGGCGGGCCGGCGGCCGCCGCCGGTGACGCCGGAGCCGGCACCGGGGACGGGTCGGGTGCCGGCGATCCCGAGCGCGCCGGGGACTCGTCGGGTGCCGGGGACGGGGACCGGTCGCCCGCCGGGGACGGGCCCGGTGCAGCCGAGGCCGCCGCCGTGGCCGACGAGCTCGCCCTGGTGGCGGCCCTGGTCGGCCCCCTCGAGCGTGCCCTGGCGTCGGATGGCCTGGCGTCGCTGCACCGCGACGTGGAGCGCCCGCTCGTGCGGGTGCTGGCCCGGATGGAGGTGGCCGGCATCGGCGTGGACGCCGGCGAGCTGCGCCGGATCGCCGAGGACCTCGCCGGCCGCTGCCGGGCGCTCGAGGCGGAGGTGCACCGGCTGGCCGGCGAGGAGTTCAACGTCAACTCGACCCCGCAGCTCCGCCACGTGCTGTTCGAGGTGCTGCGCCTGCCGCCCGGGAAGAAGACGAAGACGGGCTACTCCACCGACGCCCAGACCCTCGAGCGCCTGCGCGGCGCCCATCCGGTGGTGGACGCGCTGCTGCGCTACCGGGAGCTCGAGAAGCTGCGCTCGACCTACGGCGCGCCGCTCATCGACGAGGTCGGCCCCGACGGGCGGATCCACGCCACGTTCCACCAGACCGTGGCCCGGACGGGGCGGCTGTCGTCGGACCGTCCGAACCTGCACAACATCCCCGTGCGCAGCGAGGAGGGCATGGCGCTGCGCCGGGCGTTCGTGCCGGCGCCCGGGACGCGCCTGCTCGTGGCCGACTACGACCAGATCGAGCTGCGGGTGATCGCCCACCTCTCCGGCGACCCCGGGCTGCTCGCCGCCTTCGCCGAGCGGCGCGACGTGCACCGCGCCACCGCCGCGCGCGTGTTCGGCGTCCCCGAGGACGAGGTCACGGCCGCGCAGCGGAGCCGGGCGAAGATGGTGTCGTACGGTCTCGCCTACGGGATGGAGGCGTACGGGCTGGCCCAGCGCCTGGCCATCGCCACCGAGGAGGCCCGGGCGATCCTGGACGCCTACTTCGCTGCGTTCCCGGCCGTGCGGGCGTACATGGACCGCACCGTGGCCGAGGCGCGCGCATCTGGTCACACCGTGACCGCGCTCGGGCGCCGGCGACCCCTGCCGGACCTGCTGTCGGGGAACCGCGGGCTGCGCCAGGCGGCCGAGCGCCAGGCCATGAACGCCGGCATCCAGGGGCTGGCGGCGGACCTGTTCAAGCTGGCCCTGGTGCGGATCGACGGCGCCCTCGAGGCGCAGCACCGGGCGGCGCGCCTGGTGCTGCAGGTCCACGACGAGGTCCTGGTGGAGGTCCCGGCCGACGAGGCCGAGGAGGTCGGCTCGCTCGTGGTCGAGACCATGGCCGGTGTGGGCGGCGCCGTGGGCATGGCGGTGCCGCTCGAGGTGAGCGTCGGATGGGGCGACTCGTGGGCGGACGCCAAGCGATAGCATGGCGTGTCGGCCGCCACCGGCGGCCGGCCCGCGCACGCTCGATGCGCAGGCTCCGAAGGTCCCCGAAAGCGAGTAGCGAACCTCCATGTCCGACGTCGCTGCCGGCTCCGCCGGCGCACCCGATCCGGTGGCACCGGCCGGCTCCACGGCCCCCGCCGCCGCCCCGGCCGGAGCGTCCGCCCCGGCCGCTCCCGCCCCGTCCCAGGCCGCGCCGGCCGCACCGGCGAGCGCCGTGGCCCTCGCCGAGCCCATGGGGAGCTTCGACGCCGAGGGCAACTACGTGCCCCGGTCGATCGTCGCCGACGATCTCGACCGTGCGTCGCTCGACGCTGCGATCGACGCCAGCATCGTCGAGTTCGACGACGGCGACATCGTCGAGGGCAACGTGGTGAAGATCGACAAGGACGAGGTGCTCCTCGACATCGGCTTCAAGTCCGAGGGCGTCATCCCCGCCCGGGAGCTGTCGATCCGCAACGACGTCAACCCCGAGGAGATCGTGTCGCTCGGGGAGCGGATCGAGGCCCTCGTCCTGCAGAAGGAGGACAAGGAGGGCCGGCTCGTCCTGTCGAAGAAGCGGGCGCAGTACGAGCGGGCGTGGGGCACCATCGAGAAGCTCAAGGAGACCGACGGCGTCGTGCGGGGGCCGGTCATCGAGGTGGTGAAGGGCGGCCTCATCGTCGACATCGGGCTGCGCGGCTTCCTGCCGGCGTCGCTGGTGGAGCTGCGGCGCGTGCGCGAGCTGCAGCCCTACGTCGGCCGGAGCATCGAGGCGAAGATCATCGAGCTCGACCGCAACCGCAACAACGTGGTCCTGTCGCGCCGCGCCTGGCTGGAGGAGACCCAGCGCGAGCAGCGCGGCGACTTCCTGGCGAACCTGAAGCCCGGCGAGCGCCGCCGGGGCACGGTGTCGTCGGTGGTCAACTTCGGTGCCTTCGTGGACCTGGGCGGCATGGACGGGCTCATCCACGTGTCCGAGCTCTCGTGGAAGCACGTCGACCACCCGTCGTCGGTGGTGTCGGTGGGCGACGAGGTCGAGGTCGAGGTCCTCGACGTCGACCTCGACAAGGAGCGCATCAGCCTGTCGCTCAAGAACACGCAGACCGACCCCTGGCAGGAGTTCGCCGACACCCACCAGGTCGGCGAGCTGGTCTACGGCCGGATCACCAAGCTCGTGCCGTTCGGCGCCTTCGTGCAGGTGGGCGACGGCATCGAGGGCCTGGTGCACATCTCCGAGATGGCCGTGCACCACGTGGACCTGCCCGAGCAGGTCGTCACCCCGGGCGAGGAGCTGTGGGTGAAGATCATCGACATCGACCTGCAGCGCCGCCGGATCAGCCTGTCGATCAAGCAGGCGGCCGAGGGCGGCGAGGTGTCGGAGGAGTACCGCGAGGCCTTCGGCGAGCACGCCTACGACGAGCAGGGCAACTACATCGGCTACGACTACGGCGCCGCGGAGTTCACGCCCGAGACCGAGGCCCAGGCTGCGTGGGCCGACTACCAGGAGCAGACCGGCGCACAGGGTGAGACGGAGGCCGGCGGGGCGGCCGCCGACCCGGCGACCGGGGGCGGCGAGGTCGACGGGTCGGCCGGCTGACGGCCGCGCTCCGGGCCGGGGGTCCGGGCACATGGCGTCGACGCCGCCCCCGGCTCGAGCTGCCGGCGCAACGGCCGACGTCACCGTCCAGGCGGGAGCCGCCAGCACTGAGGCGCGCGCCCGGTCGCTGGCGGCTCTGCTGCGCGACGGCGCGCCCTGGCTGGCCATGGCGGCCGTGCCGTGGCTGGTCGGCCGCGTCGTGGTGGTGGGCATGCTGGCCGTCGCCCACCTCCTCGTGACGCACGGCCACCCCGACGCAGCGACGGCGGCCCGCGTCCACCAGGGCCTGCTGGGCTGGGACGCGGGGTGGTACGACACGATCGCCCGCGTCGGGTACGGCGGGGCGGGCCACCAGTCCCTGCGCTTCTGGCCGCTGCTGCCGCTGCTCGGCCGGGCCGTCGCCCTCCTGCCGGGCGTCACGACGGCCGGCGGGGTGGTCGCGGTGGCCAACGCGTCGGCGCTGGGCGGGATCGCGGTGGTGGCGCGGCTCGTCGCGCTCGAGACCGGCGACCTGGCCGCAGCTCGCCGCTCGGCATGGCTGCTGGCGGTCGCCCCGCCGGCGTTCGTGTACGTGATGGGCTACGCCGAGGGCCCCCTGCTGCTCTTCGCGGGGGGCTCGCTGCTGGCCCTGCGCAGCCGGCGCTGGTGGGCGGCGGCCGCCCTCGGCGTGCTGGCGGGGCTGACGCGGCCGCTCGGGCTCGTGCTGGTCGCGCCGGCGCTGGTCGAGGTGGCGCGCCCGTGGTGGGAGCCCCGCTGGACGGCACGGACCGGGCGCGGCAGCACTCGCGCGCCGGCCGCCGCCGGCGCG
>JAJZYI010000292.1 GCA_021798135.1 Actinomycetes bacterium
CCGCCAGGCCCTGGCCGGCGCGGGCGAGGGCGGCGAGGGCGTCGTCGTGGTGCTCGGCAGGCCGTCGCTGGCCGAGCACGAGTCCGTGACCGCCGCCGCGGCCTCCGCCCTGGCCGAGGCGTGGCCGGCGGCACGCTTCCTGCCGGCGCTGCGCCGCGGCAACGTGATGGGTGCGCTCGACATGGGCCTGGCGCCGGGCATGCTCCCGGGCCGGGTCACGCTCGACGCAGCCGGCGGGTGGTTCGCCGAGGCCTGGGGCCAGGTGCCCGACGGGCGCGGGCGCGACTGCGCCGGCATCCTCGCGGGCCTGGCCGACGGCGAGCTGGACGTCCTGGTCCTGCTCGGGGCGGACCCCCTGGGGGACTTCCCCGACCGGGCCCTGGCCGACCGGGCCCTCGACCGGGCGCCGTTCGTGGTGGCCGTCGACGCCTTCCTGTCGCCTTCGGCGGCGCGGGCGGACGTGGTGCTGCCCGTCGCCGTGCACCACGAGCGCGGCGGCACCGTCACCAACGTCGAGGGCCGCGTCACCCGCGCCGGCCAGAAGCTGGTGGCCCCCGGCCAGTCCTGGGAGGACTGGATGGTCGCCGCGGAGCTGGCGGCCCGCCTCGGCAAGGAGCTGTCCGCCGCCAGCCGAGCCGACCTGTGGGACGAGATCGAGCGCACCGCCCCCGCCTACGCGGGTGTGTCCCGCCACGTCCTGCAGGCCCCCGCGGCGCGCGACGGCCTGGTGGTCCCGCTGGCGGCGACGCCGGTCGCCCTGCGCCGCCGCCAGCCTGCCCCCATCGACCCGATGGCCACGCCCGGGATCGAGGCGGTGGAGCGGCAGGGCGCCCCGCCGCGCGCCGGCCTGGCCGAGCCCCTCGGCGGCGGCGACGACGACGCCGTGGTGGCCGCGGCCGAGGGGGTGGCGCAGGTCGCCGCCGCCGCCCGCCCGCCACTGGTCCGGCCGCCCGCCGTCCCGGCCCCCGCAGCGCCCCCGGTCGACGCGTACGGGCTGCGCCTGGTCGCCCGGCGGCGGCTCTACGACGACGGTGTCGCCGTCGACGTGTGCGAGGGCCTGGCCGGCCTGGTGGCGCCGGCTCGTGCCCGGCTGCACCCGGCAGACCTGCTGCAGGAGGGGTCGGGAACGTCGCGGGTGCGGCTCCGGTCGGCGACCGGCGAGGTCGTGGTGGACGCCGAGGCGGACGCGGCGGTCGCACGCGGCACGGTGGAGCTGCCGTTCAACGTGGCGGACGGCACCCAGGCGGCCGACGGGTCTCCCGGCCACGGCGCCGCCGGGCTCATCGGGGCGGCCGACACGGTGGTGGAGGTCCGGATGGAGACGGTAGAGCCATGAGCCTCGACCCGCTGTTCGCCCACGGCGTGCACTGGCAGGAGCTCGTCATCGTCATCGTGCGGGTGGTCGTCGCCTTCGCGGCGCTCATGGGCGCCGTGATGATGATGATCTGGTTCGAGCGCAAGGTCATCTCGGACATGCAGGCCCGCATCGGGCCGAACCGGGCCGGGCCGTTCGGCCTGCTGCAGACGCTCGCCGACGGGATCAAGCTCTTCTTCAAGGAGGACCTCGTCCCCGAGAAGGCCGACAGCTTCGTGTTCAAGCTGGCGCCCTACCTGTCCATCCTGCCGGCGTTCATCGCCTTCGCCATCGTGCCGGTCGGCGGGGTGATGTCGGTCGCGGGGTACCACTTCGAGCTGCAGGTGGCCGACCCGCCGATCGGCATCCTGCTGCTGCTCGCCATGTCGTCGATCTCCGTGTACGGGGTCATGCTCGCCGGCTGGTCGTCGGGGTCGAAGTACCCGCTGCTCGGCTCCGTCCGGGCCTCGGCCCAGATGATCTCCTACGAGGCCGCCATGGGCATGTCGGTGATCATGGTGGTGCTCCTGGCGGGCACCCTGTCGACCCGGGGGATCATCGACGCCCAGGCCACGACGTTCTTCGTCAGCTGGAACTTCGTGCGCACCGGCATCGTGCCGTTCTTCATCTTCCTGGTGGCCGTCACCGCCGAGACCAACCGCCCCCCCTTCGACCTGGTGGAGGCCGACTCGGAGCTGGTGGGAGGGTTCAACACCGAGTACTCGTCCATCCGGTTCGCCCTCTTCTACATGGCCGAGTTCATGAACACGATCACGATGTCGGCCGTGATCGTCACGCTGTTCCTCGGCGGGCCCGACGGCCCCGTGCCGCACGTCATGGTCCTCGACCAGCTGGTGCCGGTGGCCTGGTTCGTCGGCAAGACCCTGCTGTTCCTGTTCGCCTACGTCTGGTTCCGCGCCGCGCTGCCCCGCCTGCGCTACGACCAGCTGATGGACCTGGGGTGGAAGGTCCTCATCCCGCTGTCGCTCGTGTGGATGCTGCTGGTCGCCGGTGCCCTCGTGGCCGGGTGGTGGGTCGTCGGCCTGGCCGGCGCCCTGGTCCTCGGGGCCGGCCTGCTGTTCCGGGCCATCAGCGTGGGCCGCCAACGCGGCGGCCCGGCCGCGTTCGGCGAGGCGAGGGGCGCGCCGCGCCGCGCCACCCCGCCCGGCGGTGCCAGCGCGCTGGCCGGCCGGTGGGTCGCTGCCGTGCCGGCTGCGTCACCGCCGGCCGGCGCCCGCGGCACCGGCACCGAGGAGGTGGAGCGCTGATGCCGCTGTCCGACCGGCTCCCACGGATGCCGAAGATCAACGTCGGCCCCTTCGGCGGGTTCAAGGTCACGCTGGAGCAGATGGCCCGCCCCCGGGTGACCGTGCAGTACCCGGACCAGAAGCGGGCCAAGCCGGTGCGTGCCCACGGTCGCCACGTCCTCAACCGCTACGAGGACGGCATGGAGAAGTGCATCGGGTGCGAGCTGTGCGCAGGCGTGTGCCCGGCGGACTGCATCTACGTGCGGGGCGCCGACAACGACCCCGGTGACCCCACGTCGCCCGGCGAGCGCTACGGCTTCGTCTACGAGATCAACTACCTGCGCTGCATCCACTGCGACCTCTGCGTCGAGGCCTGCCCGACCGAGGCGATCACCGAGTCCAAGCTGTTCGAGTTCTCCTTCACCAACCGCGCCGACGCCATCTACACCAAGGCGGAGCTGCTCGTCGACGACGAGGGCCGGCCCAGGCACCAGCCCTGGGAGGACTGGCGCGAGGGCGACGACCAGTACACCTCGGCGTGGATGCGGGCCACCTCGCCGGGTGGCGACGTGGAGTACGAGGGCGTGGTGGGCTGGTCCGGCGAGCTCGGCTACGGCGTCCGGTACCCCGAGGCCGGCCAGAGCGGCAGGCGGGACGACGCCAGGACCGGTGTCCGGTCGCTGCGCGAGGCCTTCGCGCTGCACCTCGACGACCGCGAGCGGCCTGCCGACCAGCGAGGCGCCCGGGGCGCGCTCAACCGCCTGCGGGCGAGGATCGACGCCAAGCGGCCCGGGCACCGGCCCGCCGGCGGAGCGTTCCCGGTCCGCAGCGTGACGCCCGGAGCCGAGGCGCCGGCCGCCGTGCCCGGCGGCGCCACCGACCTCCCGCCCGACGAGGCGCCCGGCGGCGACGTGACCGGCGGCAACATGACCGGCGGCGACGTGACCGGCGGCAACGTGACCGGCGACGAGGTGACCGGCGCACCCGCCGGCACCGGCGACGGCACCGAGGACCGGTCGTGAGCGCCCTGGCGGCGGTGACGGCGCTGGTCGGCTCGCTCGGCCATCTCACCGGCGGCGTGCTGGGGACGATCAGCACCGTCGACTTCATCACGTTCTGGGCGTGCGCGGTGATCGTGGTCGTGGGGGCCGTCGGGGTCGTCGTGTCCCGCAACCCCGTCCACGCCGCGCTGATGCTGGTGATGACGCTGTTCGCGGTGGCCGTGCTCTTCATCGAGCAACAGGCCAACTTCCTCGCCGCGGTGCAGGTCATCGTCTACGCCGGCGCCATCGTCGTGCTGTTCCTGTTCGTGATCATGTTCCTGGGGGTCGACCGCCGGGAGGACGTCGCCCAGGAGCCCCTGCGCGGCCAGCGGATCGCGGCGCCGGTGCTGGTGGTGCTGGGCCTGGCCGGCGTGCTCGTCCTCGGGATCGGCGCCCACTGGGCCGTCGGCGCCCGGTCGGTCGTCGGGCCGGCCCGGGGGCAGCCGGGCGGGGACGTCGCCGCCCTCGGCCGCGCCGTCTTCACCGTGTACCTGTTCCCCTTCGAGATCACCGCCGGCCTGCTGGTCATCGCCGTCGTCGGCGCCGTGGTCCTGGCGCGGCGCCCGCCGGCCACGGGCCAGGGGGAGCTGCCCACCGACGAGGAGGCGGTCGAGGCGGGCGAGGACGT
>JAJZYI010000293.1 GCA_021798135.1 Actinomycetes bacterium
GCCGCCGCCCCGCCGGACCCGCCGATGGCGCTGCCGAGGGCGGGCCCGGTGACAGGGCCGGTGGCGGGTCCGGTGACAGGGCCGGTGGCGGGTCCGGTGACAGGGCCGGTGGCGGGTCCGGTGGCGCTGCCAGCGCCGGTGCCGCTGCGGGTGCCGCTTGCGGGACCGGCCGTCCGCGCCGGCACCGGCCCCGACGTGACCTCGCCGATCGCGTCGAGGAAGCCCCGGACGTTGCGCCGGAGCTCCGCCACGGAGTCGCCGCCGAACTTGCGCAGCACCTCCCCGGCGAGCACCAGCGCGGTCATCGTCTCGGCGACCACGCCCATGGCCGGCACCGCGGTGACGTCGGTGCGCTCCTTGAACGACACCGTCGCCTCCTTGGTCTCCACGTCGACCGTGGCGAGCACCGGCCGGTTGAGGGAGGCCAGCGGCTTCATCCCCGCCCGCACCACCAGCAGGGAGCCGGTGGAGATGCCGCCCTCGATGCCGCCGGCCCGGCTCGTGTCGCGCCGGTAGGCACGGGTCGGCTCGTCCCAGAAGATGGCGTCGTGCGCGGTCGACCCGCGCTCGGCCGCGACGGCGGCGCCGTCGCCGATCTCCACGTGCTTGACGGCCTGGATGCTCATGACCGCCTGGGCCAGCAGGCCGTCGAGCTTGCGGTCCCAGTGGACGTGGCTGCCCAGCCCCACCGGCACGCCGTAGGCGAGCACCTCCACGACCCCGCCGAGCGAGTCCCCGACCTTGGCGGCCGCCTTGATCTCCGCCACCATGGCCGCCTCGGCGTCGGGGTCGAAGCAGCGCACGGAGGACTCGTCCACCCGGTCGAGGTCCCCCGGGCCGGGGCGCCTGCCGGCGGTGGCCAGCGCGGGCCCGATGCCCACCACGTGGCTCACCACCGTGGTCCCGATCTCGGCCAGCAGCGCCTTGGCCAGGGCACCGGCAGCGACCCGGGCGGCGGTCTCGCGCGCCGAGGCCCGCTCCAGCACGTCGCGGGCGTCGTCGAAGCCGTACTTCTGCATGCCGGCCAGGTCCGCGTGGCCCGGGCGCGGGGCGGTGAGCCGCTTCGACGGCTCCCCGGGCGCCGGGGACATGTCCTGCTCCCACTTGGGCCACTCGGTGTTGGCGATCTCGATGGCGACCGGCGACCCGAGCGTCCGCCCGTGGCGCACGCCCCCCAGGAGCGTCAGCTCGTCGACCTCGAACCGCATCCGCGGGCCCCGGCCGTAGCCGAGGCGCCGCCGCGCCAGCTCAGCGCCGATCCGCTCGGCGGTCACGGGCAGCCCGGCGGGCAGGCCCTCGACGATGACGACCAGGCCCTTGCCGTGCGACTCGCCGGCGGTGAGGAAGCGGAGCACCGGGCCAATCTACCGCCGGCTCCGGCGTCGACCCGCCCGTCGGGCCGCCGGACGCGGCGCCCGGGGGGCCGCCGGCCGCTCCGTCAGCCGCCGCGGTGGAACAGCAGCCGCACGACCGGGTCGCCGGCGACCACCGCCACGACGGCACCCGCGGCCAGGAAGGGACCGAACGGCACCCTGGTGCGGCGTCCCTGGCCCGTCACCGCCATCACCACCAGGCCGACGACCGACCCGAGCACGAAGGCGGCCAGGAAGGCGACGAAGGCGTGCCCCAGGCCGAGCCACCCGCCGGCCAGCCCGACGAGGCCGGCGAGCCGGACGTCGCCGAAGCCCATGCCGCGCGGGGCCGCCGCGTGGACCGCGAAGAACGCGACGAAGGCGGCGGCCCCGGCGGCCGCGGCACGGGCCATCGACCCCCACCGGTCGTCGGCCACCGACGCCACCAGCAGCAGGAGCGCCACCGACCCCGCCGCCGGGTACAGGATGCGGTTGGGGAGGATCAGCCGCTCCAGGTCGACGGCGCTGAGCGCGACGAGCGCGGCGGCGAGCACGGCGTAGGCCGCCAGCGACGGGTCGGCCCCCAGCCGGGCGGCGAAGCCGGCCATCACCGCGGCACAGGCGACGGCCAGGGCGAGCGGCCGCAGCGCGTGGGCCGGGCGGGACCCGCAGGCGGGGCAGCCGCGGTGGCGGGCGGCGGCCCGGAGCACCGGCACCAGCGCCGCGGCGCCGGCCGGGGCGCCGCAGCTGGCGCAGGACCACCAGGGCCGGCGGAGATCCTCGTGCGCGCCCAGCCGCGCCACCACGATCTCGAGCTGGTCCCCGACGACGAGGCCCCCCGTCGCGGCGACAACCGTCACCAGCGTGTCCATCGCCGTGCACGCTAACCCACCGCGCCAGCGCAGAACCTGGACCGGCGTGGGCGAACTTGACGCCGCGCCGGGCACCGCCGGACAATGCCCGCCTCATGGCGCGCCTGCGAAACGGCGCTTCCGGGACCGGCGGACCCGAGGCACCCGAACCCGTCCCATCACCCGGAACCTGGGCCATCGACCGGTCGTCGACCGTGGGCTTCGTGGCGCGGCAGTTCCTGGTGCACCGGGTGCGGGGCCGGTTCGGATCGTTCCGCGCCACCGTGGAGATGGGCACCCAGGTGGTCGGCGCCTCGATCACCGGCGAGGTCGACACCGGCTCGGTGGTGACCGGCGACCCGGCACGCGACGAGCACCTGCGCTCCGCCGAGTTCTTCGACGCGGAGCGCTGGCCGACCATGCGGCTCGTCGGGCGCATCGCCCGCACGGCCCCCCACGGGTACGTGGCCGACACCGAGCTGACCATCCGCGACGTGACCAGGCCGGTCGCCTTCGACGTCCGCTTCCGGCACCCGGCAGCCGGCGGTGGCGCCGTTCGTGGCGGTGCGAGCGAAGGCAGCGAGGGCGGCGGTGCCAGCGAAGCCGGCGGCGACGACGACGGGCCGACGGTGGCGGCGGTCGCGCTGGCCACGGTCAGCCGCAAGGACTTCGGCCTGTGCTGGAACGCCACCATCGAGACCGGCGGCGTGATCGTCGCCGACCAGGTCGACCTGGTGCTCGACCTGGTCGCCCGCCGGCTGCCGACCTGACGCCGCCGCAGGCACCGTCACCGTCCCGGCGGGCGGCCGGAGCCACGGCCGCCGGCGGGCGCCCTCCGAGGCCGGGCTAGCTCTTGGCGGCCCGGGACGAGGCCGGGCCACCCCGTCGCGGCCCGGGACGAGGCCGGCTACTTCTTGGCGGGCTGGAAGTACGGGTTGGCACCGCCAGCGTGGTCGGTGACGTCGACGACCTCGGAGATCTCGGGGATCTCGTCGCGCAGGGCGACCTCGATGCCCTGCGACAGGGTCACCGACGCCATGCCGCAGCCCTGGCAGCCACCGCTCAGCCGCAGGTACACGACGGTCTCGTCGACCGACACCAGGTCGGCGCGCCCGCCGTGCCCCGCGATGGACGGGTTGATCTGCTCGTCGAGCACGGCCATCACGCGGCGGGCCAGGTCGCTCGACAGGTCGCCGGGCGGGGCCGCTCCGCGCTCGCTCGGCGGCGGCGTGTTCGGGTTGACGATCACCAGGCCGCCCTCGCCGTCGTCGGACCAGTCGAGGCGGGCGCCGCGCATGCGGGCCACGCTCTTCACCGGCACCACGACCGGCAGCTCGCCGACGTGGGCGACCTCGTCGCGCGGCGAGGCGTCCGCCACGGGCTGGAAGTAGATGTCGTAGGTGTACGCGCCGCCCGACGCGCCGGTGACCTCGACCCACAGCGCCAGGGACTCGGCGCCCTCCTCCTGGGACCGTGCGTCGAGCACGACCTGGAGCGCTGACGGTGTCACGGAAAGGACGGCCGCCGCCGTCTGGGTCGCCACTGCGTCGTCGGTCACGGCGTCACCTCCTCCGCACCATCATAGAGGCGTGCCCCGGGTGCTCCTCCTGCTGCCCTCGTCGACCTACCGGGCCGCCGACTTCGTCGCCGCGGCGAGGGACCTCGGTGCCGAGGTGGTGGTGGCGTCGGACGCGCCCATGCCCGGCACCACGGCGGGCCGGCGCGGGGATGCACCGGCACCAGGGTCGACCGGCCCGGGCCACGGCGCGCCAGGGGGAGCCGAGCCGGGCACGCCCCCGCGGTCGCTCGTCGTCGACCTCGACGACCCTGCCGCCGCGGCCGCCGCCATCGTCGACCTGGACCGCGTCGCGCCGCTCGACGCCGTCGTCGCCGTCGACGACCGCGGCGTCGCGCTGGCGGCCCTGGCCGCCGAGCGGCTCGGCCTGCCGCATGCCGCGCCCGGCGCTGTGGCGGCAGCGCAGGACAAGCTGCGCATGCGCACCCTGCTGGACCGGGCCGAGGTGCCCCAGCCCGTCTTCGCCGCCGTCGACGCCGCCGA